>CAZEAV010000040.1:0-11572 GCA_964510215.1 uncultured Iamiaceae bacterium | reverse complement strand
AGCTCGATGGCGGCACGTCATGTCAGGATCGTTCGACAAGGCTCTGGGGTCGGCCGAGGAGCAGCTCGGCGAGTCCAAGGAGAAGCTCGGTGACGCCACCGACAACCGCAGCATGCAGGCCGGTGGCCTGAAGGACCAGGCCAAGGGCCAGGCCCACCAGGCCGAGGGCGAGGTCAAGGACCGCTTCGACGACGCCACCGACCGCGATCGTGCCGGGGGCGACGAGACGGCTCGCTGACCGACCCCTCGATCCCTGGCCTCGCGGATCGAGAGGGCCCGATGGTACGGGCGGGTGTCAGCGCCCGTCCGTGCCATCGCCTCCGATCGCGAGGTCCAGGTGCAAAGGTCGCGCGGAGAGGAACGCCGGTGAGGTGCGCGGGATGTGGTGCCCGCGAAGCAGGCGGCTCCCCTCTCCGCGCGACCTTTGTCTTGTCTCATCCCTGAGCTGGTCTCAGCCCAGGCCCGGGCTGCCAGCCGAACGGTCTCGCCCCGTCAAGGACCTCGGCGCGGGGCCCGGACCGGGTTCAGCTGGTCGCCGCGGCCGCGCTCTTGCCGATGCGTGCCTGCCACCGGGTCGGCCCGTCCTCGAGAAGCTCCCAGGTGGTGCCGCCCGGTCGTTCGGCCTGCAGCATGTACTGGATGCCGCGAGGATCGTGGTCGGCGACCAGGACGAAGCTGGCCCCACCCGGCAGCGCGTCCAGGGCGTTGTTGGTGAGCTGGGCGCAACTGGTCGAGGTGTCGACGCGTGTGTCCACCACCTGCTCGCCCGGCTCGGTCTGCAGCCCGTCGGTGTCTCCCTGTGCGTCGGTGCCGGCGGCTGCTTCGCGGCGGCGCGCCGCGAAGGCCGCGTGCATGTCGGACAGCAGGGCCGACGGCTCGACGCCCGACTCGACCAGGCCCGGCAACAACAGCTCGTTCTCCTTGCGGACGTGCACACCGAACAGCGACTGGAACGCCACCGCTGAGGAGGCGGCCGCCAGGCCGGTGGCCGCCTGCTGCACGGCACCGGCCAACTCGACCAGGGTCTCGTGCTCCATCAGCATGCCGTCCACCAGCGGAGCGAGGCGGTCGACCTTGCTCCCGGCGCTGTAGATGGCGTCCTCCTCCGCCAGCGCATGCGGAATCACCTCACCGGCAAGGAAGTCGTGCAGGTCTGCGACCGACATCCGAACGTCCTCCCCGCTGTCCGCGGCCGCCGACAGCGCGGTCGTGCGGGCCGCGAGCTCGCTGCTCAGCTGCTCGTGGTGCTCGATCATCGCCTGGATCTCGCGCGGCGCCACGGCAGCGGCCCGTCCGATCCGGACCCGCCAGGCCTGCGGGCCCTGTTCGAGGTAGTCCCAGGTGAACGCGTCGGCGAACTCGGCGCTGAACTGGTAGTACAACGGCTTCGGGTCGTGATCGTTGACCAGCTCGAAGCCCTCGCCGGGCGCCAGCCGATGGTAGGTGTCGAGGATCAGGGCGTGTCGGCGTACGTGCGGCTCGCTGCGTACGTCCAGCACGGGGTCGGTCATGACGGCTCCTTCGGGACTCGTCTGGGATATTTTCCACGAGTTTAGTCGGGAATATTATCCTCTCGAGAGCCGGGGGTCGTGGACGCGGCCCCGAACGTCCCCGCGACAGCTCCTCGGCTCAGGCGATGCGTTGAGCGGCCTGCTCCGCCCGCAGCGTCACGGTGGACGCCTCGAAACAGTGGGCCTGTGTCATGACCGTCTGTGTGCGCTCGACCACGTCGTCGACCAGCCGGCGCCCCACCGGGACCGTGACGCCTGAGCAGTCGATGTACTCCACGCGGTCGTGGTCGACCAGGAACAGATGCTGGCCGTCCGGGCGTCCCGCCAGGTCGCACGTGCCCCGCACCTCGAGATAGCCGTCCGTCCCGAGGACGATCAGGCGTTGATCGCCGAAGGACTCCAGTCCATCCGGTGTGAACCAGTCGACGCGGAGATAACCCGTGGCGCCACCGTCCCCCCTGAGGACCGCGTCGCCGAAGTCCTCCAGCTCGGGGTGCTCGGGGTGGTTGTAGTTGGCGACCTGGGCCGAGACGACGTCCGCGGTCGTGGACCCGGTGAAGAACAAGAACTGCTCCACCAGATGCGACCCCAGGTCGGTGATGATCCCGCCGTAGCGCTCGCGTTGGAAGAACCACTCCGGCCGCTTCGGCGCGTTGATCCGGTGCGGACCCAGGCCCAGGGTCTGGAGCGGGCGCCCGATCGCCCCCGCCTGGACGAGCTCGCCGGCCCGGTGCATGGCCCGACTCCCCAGGCGACCGTAGGCGACGTAATAGAAGCGCCCGGTCTCCTGATGGGCCCGCTCGGCCTGTGCCACTTGGTCGAGGGTGGTGAAGCCCGGCTTGTCGGTGTAGTAGTCCTTGCCGTGACGCATCACCTCGATGCCGACGCCGGCACGCTCGTCCGGGATGCCCGCCCCCGCGACGAGCGCGATGGATTCGTCCTCCAGGATGTGTCGCGCCTGCTCGGCACGCACGGCTTGGGGATATCGCTCGCCGAAGGCGGCGGCCAGTTCGTCCTCGGGCGCGTAGTACGACACCAGGGCCGCTCCGGCGGACAGCAACGTCTCCACCTGGTGATAGATGTGGTAGTGGTTCAGACCGATGACGGCGAACCGTAGTGCCGCGTCCTGGGACATGGCTGGGCTCCTTTCACTGCAAAGAGGTGGGCTGTGGGCAGGTCAGCGATCCACGGACGCGACCCGCACGGGCTCCCCGCGCCCCGCTGACTCGTAGATGGCCCGGATCAACGCCAGCGTCTTGGCGGCCTCGGTGACGGTGACCAGCGGCGGACGCCCCTCCGCGACCGCCTCGAGGAAGTCGGAGAACTGCCGGGCATGGGAGGTGCGGAACCGATCCTTCTGGTCCGCGGCAGGCAGCACCGCCTCCACCTGATTGTCGTCGCCGTCCGCGCCGTAGGGGATGTCGTGGGCGTCGGCACGGCCGGCATGGAAGTACGTCAGACGGCCCTCCTCGATCAGTGCCGACCCGCGGTCACCGTGCACCTGGATGCGACGGTTCACCCCCGGATACGCCGCCGTGGACCCGTGAATGGTTCCCAGTGCGCCGTTGGCGAACCGGATGACGGCCACGGCCGTGTCCTCCACCTCGATGCGCTCGTGCGCCAGGCGTCCGGCCCAGGCGTACACCTCGACCGGGTCCCCGAAGATCCACCGGAACAGATCGATGACGTGAATGCCCTGATTCATCAGGGCACCACCGCCATCGAGCTTCCAGGTCCCTCTCCAGTCGCCCGAGTCGTAGTAGCTCTGGCTGCGCCACCATGCCATCGTCGCCGAGCCGGAGGTCAGCGTGCCGAAGGCACCGGACTCCACGGCTTGCCGGACCACGCCACTGGCCGGCAGGTACCGCATCTGGCTGACGACCATGGCCGTGCGATCCGAGCGACGCTCGGCCTCCAGCACCTTCTGGGCTGCCTCCATGGTCACGTCGAGGGGCTTCTCCACAATCACGTGCTTGCCTGCCTCGAGAGCCGCCACTGCCTGGTCGGCGTGCAACCCACTAGGGGTGCCCAGGGTGACCACGTCGATGTCGGGATCGTCCAGCGCCTCCTCCAACGACGTGAACGAGGCAGCGCCGTGCTCCTTGGCCAGGCCGAGCGCTCGCTCGGCGACAATGTCGACGACGGCGACCAGCTCCGCCCTCGGCTCCAGTTCCTTCAGCGCGCGGGCATGGGCTGCCCCGATGTGCCCGCAACCGACGACCGCGAACCGCAGCGGCTTCTCGACGCGTTGTCTGTCCTGTGTCATCCGTGCTTTCCCTTCACGTGAACGACTCTGTGAGAATTCATGTCATGCGTACGGCGCTGGCGAGCAGCGCGGCCGCTACTTCAGTCCGGTCGTCGCGATCCCCTCCACGAGCAGCCGTTGGAAGGCGATGAAGAACCCCACCACCGGCAACAGGGACAGCGTCGACATCGCCAGCAGGCCGGTGTAGTTCGACGTACCGCTCACACCACCGTCCACGAAGGACCGCAGAGCGAGCGAGACCGTGAACTGCGACGGCTCGCTCAGGTAGATCAGCGGCGCCAGGAAGTCGTTATAGGTGAAGATGAAGGTGAAGATCGCCGTCGTCGCCAGGGCGGGCTTGCACAAGGGCAGCACGATGTGGAAGAACAACCGCCAGTGGCCGCAACCATCGATCCGACCCGCGTCATCCAGCTCTCGGGGCAACGTGCGCATGAACTGGACCATCAAGAAGATGAAGAACGAGTCCACCGCCAAGAACTTGGGCAGGATGAGCGGGGCGAACGTGTTCAGCAGGTGCAGGTACCGAAAGAGGATGAACTGCGGAACGATCAGCACATGATAGGGAAGCATGATCGTCCCGATCATCAGGGCGAACATCAACCCCCGAAGCGGAAACGTCATGCGCGCGAACGCGTACGCCGCCAAGGAGCACGACACGAGGTTCCCCAGGATGCACAGGCCGCAGATGATGAACGAGTTCGCGAAGAAGCGCCAGAACCCGATGCCGAGTGCTCCCCACCCTCCGGTATAGCCGTCCAGCTGCGCCGTACTGCTCGGAAAGGGGTTGGCGGTGGAGAAGATCTGCGACGCCGGCTTGAACGACGAGCCTGCCATCCACAGCAGCGGATAGAGCATCAGCACTCCGCATGAGGCCAGCACGAGGTTCATCACCACCTGCCGCGGCAGCCGTGCGGACGCGCTTCGGGAGCCGACGTTGCTCCGCATCGCCCGAGAGATCACGTTGGTACTCATGTCCTCGCTCACTCGTCTCCGTAGAAGACCCAGAACCGGGCGGTCACGAAGATGGCACCGGTGATGATGGCGACAGCCAGCAGCAGGACCCAGGCCATGGCCGAGGCGTATCCCATCTGCAGCTGGCCGAAGCCTTCGATGTAGAGGTACAGCGTGTAGAACAGCGTGCTGTCGACGGGTCCGCCATCACCCCCACTCACGATGAACGACGGCGTGAAGGCCTGGAACGACCCGATCATCTGCAAGATCAGGTTGAAGAAGATGATCGGGGTCAGCAGCGGCACCGTGACGTACCAGAAGGTGCGGAGCCTGCGGGCGCCGTCCACCGCGGCGGCATCGTACAGCTCCTGCGGGATCTGACGCAGGGCGGCCAGGAAGATGATCATCGGTGACCCGAACTGCCACACCTCGAGAATCACCAGGGTGTAGAGGGCTGTGGCCGGGCTGGTCAGCCACCCTTGCGTCTCGATGCCGACCAGGGCGAACAGCTGCTGGATGACGCCGGGGTGGCCGAACAGCTGTCGCCACAAGATCGCGATCGCTACGCTGCCGCCCAGCAGCGAGGGCACGTAGTAGATCGCGCGGTAAAGCGCCATCACCCGCAGGCTGCGCTTGAGCACCATGGCGATGAGCAGGGCGAAGCACAGCTTGGCCGGCACCCCGATGAACACGTATTTCAGCGTCACCACGACCGCGGATCGGTACCGCTCGTCGGCCAGGAGATCCGTGTAGTTCTCCAGGCCGATCCACTTCGGCGGTGCCAGCAGCTTGTAGTCGGTGAACGAGAGGTACAGCGATGCCAGGATCGGGCCGACCGTGAGGCAGACGAATCCGATCATCCACGGCGCGAGAAACACATAGCCCGACAAGTCGACGCGAGATCTCAACGGCCGCTTGCGTCTGGGCGCGTCGACCTGGGCCGGGGGGCGGTGTGACAGTATCTGCACCATAGGGTCCTCTGACGGCGAGTCTTCGTGGCAGGCAGTACGGCTCGCCGTCAGCCCTTGAGTGCGGCTTGGACCTCTTGCACCAGCTTCTGGGCGGCATCCGCCGGCTTGCTGCTGCCCGTGACCACACCCTCCGCCGCCCGTCGCAGCGATTCGGTCTGCCTGTTGCCGATGGTGGCCGGGGTCGACGGAGGGCTGAACGGCTTGATGTCGGGATGAGCGATGGAGAACTTCAGCAGCCTGGCCGTCGCCCCCTCGGCAACCTTGTCGAGCGCCTCGAGCTGGGTCTGTGACGCCGGCAGTGCGCGGTCCGTGCCGACCGTCTGCACCACCTGGGTGCTGGTGAACCACATCTCCAAGAACGCCTTGATGGCGTCGGTCACCTTGGTCTTGGCCGAGACGCTCCAGCCGAAGAAGTGGTTGGACTCGCACCGCCCGGCCGGCCCGACCGGGCACGCTGCCATGTCCAACGTGGCCTCGTTGAGCTGCTGATACCCCTGGAAGCCCACGTTGATGCCCAGCGTCATGGCGGCGTTGCCCTTGGTCACCGGCGAATCGGTCACGGCGCCGGTCTGCACGTAGGTCACGCTGTCCGCGGCCGGCGCCATCGCGCCCCGGGACCTCAGGCCGGTCCAGTAGTCGAACCAGTCGGTGACGTCACCGGCGTCGTACCCCAGCTGCCCGTCCTCGGTGAACAGCGACTTGCCCCGCCCGACCATCCATGACTCGAATGAGTTCGAGTCGCTGCTGCTGTCGGTCATGGCGTACGTCTTCGCCGGCAGCGATCCTTGCAGCTGCGCCGCGAAGTCCGCCCAGTCGTCCCAGCTGACCGGATCCTGCGGGACCGTGCCGCCCGCCTTCTCGAGCATGTCGGCGTTGTAGAAGACCGTGACGTACTGGTAGCCGAACGCCAGACCGTACTGCTTGCCGTTGGCCAGACCGCTTTGACGTGCGGCGTCTTGATAGTCGCCCAGATCCAAGTCCAGCGTCGCGAGGTCGAGCAGCTGCCCGTTCTCGCCGTACTGGGTCAGGCTGCCGGGGTTGGTCTGCAGCAGATCCGGGACGGATCCCGCCGCGGCCAGGGTGGCGAGCTTGTCGAAGTAGTTGTTGAAGGCCAGGAACTGTCCCTTGACGCTCATCCCGGGATGCTCCTGGGCGAATTGCTCGAAGACCTGGTTGGTGAGCTGGGCCCGCGAGTCCGACCCCCACCAGAACGCACTGATCTGTTGCGCCTCCCCCTTGCCGGAGCCCGAGGGCCCTCCGGACTCCTTGCTGCAGCCGGCCAGTGCCAGCGCGGCGGTGCTGCCGCCCAATCCCGCGAGCAGAGAACGCCTGGACAGAGCTCTCTTCATTTCTCCCCTGTGTTGTGTTTCCAGCCCGCGTCAACGCTGTGACGAGGCACCTTCCAGCTCGACGTCTCGTAGATAGACCCACGCGCCGGCGATCATCGTGCGCTGACAGGTGAAGCTGTGATCGAAGATCGCCAGATCGGCGTCGTATCCGGCCTGGATCGCGCCCTTGGTGTCCTGCAGTCCGAGAACCTTCGCCGGCACGGTGGACACCATCGAGACCACCTCGGCGACCGGCCATCCGAGGGACAGCAGCACCTGGGCCATCCGGCACATCGAGGAGGTGCTGCCGGCAAAGCGTCCCTGGCCGACGAGATTCGATACTCCGTCCCTGACCTCGATGGGCCGGTCCGGGGAGCCGTAGCGATAGCCATCGGGCATGCCGGTGCCGATGCTGCTGTCGGAGACGACGCACAGTCTGGCCTGCGAGCCACCCAGGCAGCGGCGCGCGATGGTGAGCAGCTCGGGTGGCAGGTGCTAGCCGTCCGCGATCACCTCACCGGTCAACGTGTCGGAAGCCAGCGCGCACTCGATCATCCCAGGGACCCGCTCGCCCTCCGAGCGGCGCAGCACGTTGGTCATGCCGCTCCACAGGTGGGTGATGTGCGTCGCACCCGCACGGACGGCCGCACCAAAGGCTTCACGCTCAGCGCTGCTGTGGCCGACTGCGACGATCACCCCTTCGCTCGCCAGCGCTTCGATCAGCTCGATGGCACCTGGCAGCTCGGGGGCGATGGTGATCATCCGCAGCACGTCTGCGTAGGCGAGCAGCCGCTCAGCGTCTTCCGGCTGCGGCGTACGCAGGTAGGCCGGATTGGCCGCGCCGCGTGCCTGATCCTCCGAGGACAGGTAGGGCCCCTCGAGATGAACACCGTGCAGGACGGCACCATCGCTGGGTTGGTCATACTCCCGCACGAAATGCAGCTGGCGCTCCAGCTCGTCGAACGGGGCGGAGGCGAGCGACGCATGCGCGCGAGTGATGCCGTTGGCGGCCTGGAACCGCAGGATCGCGTCGTACGCCTCCGGCTCGAGCTCACCGAACGACCGGCCCATGGCGCCGTGCGTGTGCACATCGATCAACCCCGGAACGACGAAGGCTCCGGCCAGGTCCGTGCGCTCCACACCTGCGGGCACTGCCTCCGACGGCACGACCGCGGTGATCCGGCCGCCCTCGACGATCACGTCGTGGCCGGACAGCACTCCGTCCGGCGTGACGACGACTCCGTTGTGCAGTGCACATGCAGTGGTACTCATGGCGATCGCGCTGACTCCTTGCGGTGCGACCCGCGTTGACGATGGTCACAATCTTGCTGAAATGTTGCAGCAACTGTCAAGACCTGTTGTAAGGTTGTTATCGTTCCGAGGCGGACGACGAACGGATTCTTCACGGGAGGTTGGGTTGGGCACGCTCCGAGATGTTGCAAGCCAGGCAGGGGTATCGGTGTCCACGGTGTCGCGTACCTTCGCGGCGCCCGGGCTGGTCAATGCGGAGACCCGAGACCGCGTCCACGACGCCGCGACCCAGGTGGGCTACGCGCCGCCGCGCGCCTCCAGGACGTCACACGCCGGGCGGACCTCCAAGTTCGGGCTGATTGTCCCCGACATCGCCAACCCGTTCTTCCCGCCCGTGATCAAGGCCGTGCAGGCCCGGGCGCGACAACGAGGCCACGCGGTGCTGCTGGGCGACAGCGACGAGCACCCCGCCGACGAGATCGAGCTCGCCGAGATGATGGCCAAGGACGTCGACGGGCTGCTGATCGTCGCCCCACGCGGGGCCAAGCGCGAGCTCGAGGAGATCCGGCGCATCGTGCCGACCGTGTTCGTCAACCGCCGCGTCTCGCGCGCTCCCGCCGTCATCATCGACACCGCCCAGGGCATGCAGCACGCGGTCCAGCTGTTGCAGGCGCTCGGCCATCGACACATCGCCTACCTGGCCGGGCCCCGGTCGTCCTGGGCGAACCGGCGACGGCGCGAGGCCGTGGCGGAGGAGTGCGGCCGGCTGAACCTCGACCTCACCCAGTACGGCCCGTTCGAACCGACGCTGCAGTCGGGCATCGGAGCGGCCGAACTCGTGGCTGGATCGTCTGTGACCGGCGTCATCGCCTACGACGACATGATCGCGCTCGGCGTGTTGACCCGGCTCGCCGAACGCGGTCTTCAGCCCGGACGTGACATCAGCGTGATCGGCGTCGACGACAGCCCGATGGCCGCGCTCACCCACCCCACCCTGACCACGGTCCATGTCCCCGGAGCACAAGCGGGCGCCGCTGCTGTCGACCTGCTGTGCGACGTCATCGCCAAACCCACCGGCGCCCCCCAGGTCGTGCAGCTGGACACCAAGCTGGTCGTCCGCGGCTCGACCGGCCCGGCACCGACACCACGCTCGTAAGCCACCACCACCTCAGCACCACAAGACCCCAGCACCACAAAGGATGACCAACGCCATGACGAAATCCTCCGACCTCGCAGCGCGGACCGTGATCGATGAGATGACGGTGCGTATTCTTCCGACGCAGTCGGACGTCGGTGAGGCCGCCGCGCGGTTCTGCGGCGAGACGATCCGCGAGCGCATCGCCACCGCCGGCCAGGCCAGGATGGCGTTCGCCACCGGCAACTCCCAGCTGGCGTTCGCCCGGGCCCTCGCCGCTGAGCAGGGCATCGACTGGTCCAAGGTCACGGTGTTCCATCTCGACGAGTACGTGGGTCTGCCGGACGATCACCCGGCAAGCTTCCGCCGCTGGATCAGGACCAACATCGTCGAGGGCCTCGGCGTGGGCCGCGCGCACTATCTCGACGGCGAGGCCGCCGATCCGCAAGCAGAGTGCGATCGGTACTCGACGCTGCTGCGCGAAGACCCGCTCGACATGGTCTGCTGCGGGATCGGTGAGAACGGTCACGTGGCCTTCAACGAGCCAGGAATCGCCGACTTCGCCGACGAGAGCTGGGTGAAGGTCGTCACCCTGGACGAACGGTCCCGTCAGCAGCAGGTCGACGAGGGCCACTTCGCCACGGTGGCGGACGTCCCGGCCCGTGCGCTCAGCCTGACCATCCCCGCCGTCATGAGCGCCGGTACCGTGCAGGTCGTCGTGCCCGAACGGCGCAAGGCCGAGGCGATCCGAGCGGCCCTGGGCGATCCCGTGTCCACCTCGTGTCCTGCCACCATCCTGCGGACCCGGCCAGAGACGTACCTGTTCCTGGACACCGACTCCGCGTCCCTGATCCCCTCACCGTAACGGCCATACGGAAGGGGGCGGGCTCGGAAGGCATCGCATGCCCGGCTGGCTGGGTGCCGGCGTGCGTGGTGGCGTGGGGGCGGCAACTCGGCTGATCGACGGCTACCTCGTGATCATCTTCGGCGTCGTCACGCTGGCGACGCTTCTCCCGGCACGAGGGGTGGCTGTCGTCCCCGTCGCCTGGGTCACGAACGTCGGCATCGGCGTGCTCTTCTTTCTGTACGGTGCTCGCCTGTCGGCGGGAGAGGCCGTGGACGGGCTGCGGCACTGGCGTCTTCATCTGCTGGTGCTCGGCTTCACCTTCTTGGTGTTCCCGATCCTCGGCTGGGGCATCCATCACGTCACGCCTTTCTACCTTCCGGCTGCCGTCGCCTCCGGGCTGCTCTTCACGACCCTGCTCCCGTCGACGGTGCAGACCTCGGTGACCTTCACCTCGATCGCCGGTGGGAACGTCGCTGCCGCCGTCTGCGCGGCGTCGTTCTCCAACCTTGTCGGCGTGCTGGCAACCCCGGCGCTTGCCGTGCTGCTGATGGATGGGGCGCCGGTGTCCGTCTCCGGAGGGTCTGCCGGACGGCTGGCGCTGCAACTGGTCGCGCCGTTCGTGGCGGGCCAGCTACTGCAACGCTGGTTGGGCCCATGGCTCCGCCGGCACAGGCGCCCGCTCGGCCTGGTCGACCGGGTCGCGGTTCTCCTGGTCGTCTACAGCGCGTTCAGCGCAGGCATGCGCGCAGACATGTGGTCGAGGGTCTCGATGCAGCACGTTCTCACCCTGCTCGGCACCTGTGCCGTGCTGCTGTCGGTCGTGCTCGCCGCGTGCTGGTTCACCTCGGCCCGGTTGGGCTTCGCGGGCGCGGATCGCATTGCGATCATCTTCGCGGGCTCCAAGAAGTCGATGGCGTCGGGACTGCCCATGGCCAGCGTGTTGTTCCCCCCGGAGTCCGTCGGACTCCTGGTCCTCCCGCTGATGCTGTTCCATCAACTGCAGCTGGTCGTGTGCGCCCAGCTGGCCAGACGCTGGCACCAGCGTCCCCCGGCCGACGGTCGACGCACAGCCACACCCGGCCCCGCCAGGCCCTCGCCGAGCACGCCGGAGAGCAGTCCCTGACCATCGGGGCCCACCATGCGTCTGGATGCCGCAGATCATCGCGGGTGAGCTCCGTCCGGTGCCCGTGAGGCTCCGGCGACAAGGCCCCTCGATCGATGACGGAGCGTTGCACTACCCACAGCCTGTGCCGCCATTTCCGGCCGGGCTCTTGCCAAATGTAAGCCCATACATCTAGGTTGGGGCTATGCG
>CAZEAV010000039.1:0-11753 GCA_964510215.1 uncultured Iamiaceae bacterium | reverse complement strand
TGACGTCCGGGTCTTCTCCCGGCCCGGGGTGCACCCGCACCGACCCGTGGTCGATGACGATGTGCCAGGACACGTCGCCCCCGGCGCCGTCGGTCACCGTCTGGCGGATGCAGAGCATGACGTCGCTCGTCGCCGAACGCAGCGGTTCGCTGGCACGCACGGCATCGTCGAGCGCGCTGATCCACTCCTGGGATGCGAAGTCGGCCATGCGGAGAGCGTACCGGGCCGCTCAGCCGTCGAGGTCGGTTGCCACCGCGTTCACACGCTCCGAATTCGCCGTGGTCTGGGTTCCGGCGGTGCGCCGGCCGCGGCGGTGGCGCAGGATCTCGACGGCCATCGGCAACAGCGAGATCGCCACCAACACGATGATCGCATACTCGATGTTGTCCCGGATGAAGCCGATCTGACCGAGGAAGTGGCCCAGAGCGGTGACCCCGACGGCCCAGCAGAACCCACCCAGGATGTTCCAGCGCACGAAGGTCCGGTAGTCCATGCCGGAGACGCCGGCGACGATCGGGGTGAACGTCCGCACGATCGGCACGAACCGTGCCAGGAAGATCGACTTCGCCCCGTGCTTCTCGAAGAATCCGTGCGCCTTGGTGACGTACTCCTGCTTGAACAGGCGCGAGTTCTGCCGCCTGAACAGTGACGGGCCCACTTTGCGACCGAACAGGTAGCCGACCTGGTCGCCCACGACCGCCGCCAGGAACACCAGCGGCAGCACGATCCAGATGGAGGGCACATGCTCGGCGAAGCCGCCGAAGACCTTCGAATCCAGGGCCGCAGACGACGTCAGGAATCCGGTGAAGAACAGCAGGGAGTCGCCCGGCAGGAAGAACCCGACGAGCAGGCCCGACTCGGCGAAGATGATCGCGACGACCACCCAGATGGCCGCCGCGCCGGCCTTGTCGAACCAGAACTCGGGCTTGAGGAAATCGGGCCCGACCGCCAACAGGAAGCTGAACATCGGGGGATCCTACCGGGTGGACGATGGCGCGCGGCAGGACCGCGCGCCGCTCGGACGCAAGGCGCTCAGCTACCCGAACGGGTGAGCGAGGAACGCACCTGTTCCAGGTGCTCTTTCAGGTCGTGTTCGTCGCGGCCGAGTTCCTCCAGCCACATGTCCACGGCCTGCAGCAGGATCGCGTCCTTGTCGCCTTCCATCACCGCTTTGGCGCTCGCCGTGGCCTCCTCGGTGGCCGCGGCCTCCTGCCCGGCATCCTCGAGCTCCAGCGCAGATCCCTGCCGTTTGGAGTTGACGATGAACCCGATCACGATCAACACGGCGATGATTGCGATGACGATCCCGATGGGTTCCATCGAATCCTGCATGTGGGCCAGCTTGTCGGAGTGGCTGAAGCTGATCACCGCGGGCAGGATCAGCAACGCGACCAGGTTCATCACCTTGATGATCGGGTTCAGTGCGGGCCCGGCGGTGTCCTTGAACGGGTCGCCGACGGTGTCACCGACCACGGCGGCTTTGTGGGCCTCGGAGCCTTTCCCGCCCTCGTTGCCGTCCTCGATGTACTTCTTGGCGTTGTCCCAGGCGCCGCCGGCATTGTTGAGGAATCCGGCCATGAGTAGCCCGGTGATGATCGCGGCGGCGAGGAACCCTCCCAGCGCCATCGGCCCGAGTCCGAAGCCGATGACCGCGGGCATCAGCACCGCGATCACCGCCGGGGTGGCGAGTTCGCGTAGCGCCGCACTGGTGCAGATGTCCACGACGGGGCCGTGGTCGGCTTTGCGCTGGCCGGCCATGATCTGCCCGTCGGCGAACTGATTGCGGACCTCCTGGACGACGGTACCCGCGGTGCGCGACACCGCCCGGATGGCCAGCGAGGAGAAGATGAAGGCGATGGAGCCACCGACCAGTGCGCCGATCAGCACCCGGGGGTCGGCGATGTTGATGAAGAACGTGGCCGCTTCGCCGACCTCGGACTTGATCGTCTCGCCGTAGGAGGCGAACAGGGCGACCGCGGCGATGACCGCGGAGGCGATGGCGAAACCCTTGGTGACGGCCTTGGTGGTGTTGCCCACCGCGTCGAGACCGACCATGATCCGCTCGGCTTCCCCGTCGAAGTCGCCGGACATCTCGGCGATGCCCGCCGCGTTGTCGGCGACGGGTCCGAAGGTGTCCTCGGCGACGATGATGCCGGTGGCAGCCAGCATGCCGATGCCGGACAGGGCGACCAGGTAGGTGGAGAATGCGAAGTTGCCACCGCCCAGCGCGATCGCCCCGCCGATCGCCACGGCGATCGCGATGAGGGACCAGACCGACGACTCGAGGCCGCCGGAGATGCCTTCGAGCACGGTGGTGGCCGGGCCGGTGCGGGTGGCGCGGGCGATGTCCTTGACCGGCTTGTACTTCTCGGAGGTGTAGTAGGCGGTGATCCGGGAGATCACGAAGCCGAGTACGACGCCGAGCACGACCGCGCCGAACATGCGGGCGCCCGGTTGGCCGAGGCTCGAGCCGGCCGGGTTGCCGACATAGCCGAACGCGAGGATCGCCGCACCCACGATGGCGATCACCTGGGCGACGGTGACGCCCCGGTTGATGACCTTGAGCCCGTCGGACTCGCCCTCGCGGGCCTTGACGGCGAAGATGCCGACGATCGAACCGAGAATACCGATCGCCAGCATCGCGATCGGGAACACCAGGCCCTTGGCCGCGACGTCGCTGTGGAGCCCGAGGCCGCCGGCGCTGAACGCACCGACGCCCAGGATGACCGACGCGACGATCGTCACGCCGTAGGACTCGAACAGGTCGGCGGCCATCCCGGCGCAGTCGCCCACGTTGTCGCCGACGTTGTCGGCGATGGTGGCCGGGTTGCGGGGGTCGTCCTCGGGGATACCGGCCTCGACCT
This sequence comes from uncultured Iamiaceae bacterium, assembly GCA_964510215.1. Taxonomy (GTDB): domain Bacteria; phylum Actinomycetota; class Acidimicrobiia; order Acidimicrobiales; family Iamiaceae; genus JAFDWI01. The sequence continues at coordinate 8,889 of CAZEAV010000039.1, read as the reverse complement.
TGCCCACCAGGTCGGCGCCCACGTCCGCGGCTTTGGTGAAGATGCCGCCACCGACCCGCAGGAACAGGGCGAGCAGCGAACCACCGAAACCGAACCCGATGAGGATCGCGGACGACGTGTTCTGGAACACCAGGATGATGATCGTGGCGCCGAGCAGTCCCAGACCGGCGGTGGACAGCCCGGCGACGCCGCCGGTGCGGAACGCGATCTGAACGGCTTTGCCGAAGTCCTTCTTCGTGGCCGCCGTGGTGGTGCGTACGTTGCCCTTGGTGGCCAGCCACATGCCCAGGAAACCGATCGAGGACGAGAACGTGGCACCCACCAGGAACGCGCACGTGCGGAACAGACCCGACAGACCGAACCCGAGTGCTTGGCTGCCGTCGGGTTTCGTCAGCGAACTCGCGGTGAAGAACACCAGCACGGCGAGCGGCACCACGATGATCCCGATGGTGCGGAACTGGCGCTTGATGTAGGCCATCGCACCTTCGTGGATGTTCTCGGCGATCTCGACGCGTGGCCCTTCGCCTCCGTCGTTCGCCAGCACGTTTCTGGCGAGGAAGAGGGCGAAGGCAAGGGAGATCAGCGCGACGACGAGCGAACAGACCAAGAGCGCGATGTCGGAGCCGGCCAAGTCGAAGACCTGGTAGCCGCCTTCGGCGGCGAGCAACTGAGGCATTGAGAGATTTCCTTGAGCGGCGCCCGGATCAGGTCCGGGGTCGGGCGGGACGGATTGGGTGGCGCGCGGCGTCGATACCCCGACGCGGGCCGATCTTTACCTACTACGTAGGTTCCCCCCGACACAACCCGAGCCCAGCGGTACGCGGGTGCGACCCCGGACGCGGGGTTTGAGAACCCCGCGTCCGGGGTATGTGGTCGACATGGAACGCACCGCGACCCTACCCACCCGGATGAACGCCCCTGTCGGCCCGCCGCTCATCGCGGCCGATATCGCGACCGCCCGTGTCGAGCGGCGGCGTGGGCTGTTGCACCTCGACCACTACCGGAGGATGCTCATCCTCCGGCCGGCCCGCCAGATCCACACGTTCGGGATGCAATTCGCCATCGACGTGGCGTGGTGCGACCGGTCCGGCGTGGTGCTGCGCACCGCATCGGTGGTCCCGAACCGACTGAGTGCCTGGGTGTTCGGCGCGCATGCCGTGCTCGAGGCCGAAGCCGGTACGTTCGTCCGCCTCGGCATCGCCGTGGGCGACCGGTTGGCGTGCCTGCCGGTCGGGGGTTCCCAGGGGTGCTGGATCGTCAAGTGTCGAGCCGCGGGGGCGGCGGGCCACACTTGAGCAATGACCGCGGACCCTGGCACGAGCGCTTCGAGCCCGGGGGTGCTGCTGGTGGTCGGCACGCCGATCGGCAATCTCGGGGACATCACGCCTCGGGTCACCGCTGCACTGGAATCGGCTGATGTCGTCGCGTGCGAGGACTCCCGCCGCACCGGTCGGCTGCTCGCGCACCTGGGTGTTGCAGCCCCGAAACTGCTGGTTGCGAACGAGCACACCGAGGTCCGCGTCGCCGGTGAGGTGGTCGGGCGCATCGCCGCAGGTGAACGGGTCGCGTTGGTCACCGACGCCGGGATGCCCGGAATCTCGGACCCCGGTGCCGCGATCGTCCGGGAGGTGATCGACGCCGACCTCGGCGTCGAGGTGGTACCCGGACCCACCGCGCTGGCCGCAGCACTGGTGGTGAGCGGTCTACCCACCCGACGCTTCGTGTTCGAGGGATTCATCCCCCGCAGAGGGGCGGCGCGACGCGAGCGCCTCGCCGCGATCGCCGCCGAGGAGCGCACGAGCGTCCTCTATGAGGCACCGCATCGTCTGGGTCGCACTTTGGAGGATCTGCGCGCGGTCTGCGGTGTGGACCGACGCGTCGCGCTGCTGCGGGAGTTGACCAAGCTGCACGAGGAGCATTGGCGGGGGACGCTGGACCAGGCGGTCTCATCGCTCGGCGAACGTCAGGCCCGGGGGGAGTACGTGCTCGTGCTCGCCGGTGCCGGTCCCGCTCCCGAGCCCGGGGACGACGACCTGCTCGCAGCCCTGGATGCCGAACGCCGGGCCGGGAAGTCGAACCGTGACGCGGTCGACGCCGTCGTAGCCCGGTTCTCGGTGCCGCGACGCCGCGTCTACCGCCTGGCGACGTCGACGCCCTGATGCCCGCACCTCGGCGGCCACGAACGTCGGGGCATCGTCGACCCGGTGGCCGCGCGACGCCCCGGCGGCCGCAGGTCCGGTGTTCGCAGGCCCGGCGTTCGCTTCGGGGGTGGCGGTAGTATGGGGGCGTGACGGTCCCGGAAAGCGACGACACGACGCGATCGGACGGTGACGGTGCGGCATCTCCCGGGCTGCCGGCGGGATCGGTCGTGCCGGGGGCCGACATCTGGGACGACGATCCCGAGGACGCCCCGGAACCGGACCCCTCGGATGTCCGCGGGTCCGACTCCCTCGACGGTGAGAGATTCGTCGCGGAGGGCGACGTGACCGATCTCGAAGATGCGCGCCGACGCGTGCTGGCACGCGCCGCGGAGGACGACTGGGACGGCGACACCTGGCTGCACGAAGCCCAGGTCGTCGCTCATGCCGACGACGACGGCCCCCACGACGGGTCCCGCGGCGTGGAGGTCGACGAGGACGAGAGCGAGGACTTCGGCTCGAAGATGCGGCGCTGGGGGACGTCCTCGATGCTGGGTGCAAGTCTGTCGGGTATCGGATTCGGGATCCAGAAGGTGCTCGAGCCCAAAGAATCCACCCAGATCGAGATCGAAGTCGCCGACGACACCGAAGGCCGACTCGATCCTGTGGAGGTCACCCTCGGTGACGAGCCCGACGGGAGCGTCGCGGTGCTGCGACCCTGGCTGCGGAACCGGTCCGGCTCCGAGGAGACCTCGGATCACTGATCGCCCCTTGCCGGGCAGAAGCCGGATGTCGGCGGCTCGCCCCGGGCGGACAGCTCGGGCGCCGGCGGGCCGTCGGGCGCTGACAGCTCCGCGCGCGAGGTGTGCAATCGCGATGATGCCGACATCGCCGGCGCAAACGCCCTTCGGGTGCTGTGGGCGGCCTCGGTAGGGTTGCGTCGTGCCAGCCGAGCCGGGGCGTTTCTACGTCACCACGCCGATCTACTACGTCACCGATGCGCCCCACGCCGGCCACGCCTACACCACGGTCGCCGCCGACGCGCTCGCCCGCTGGCACCGCATGATCGGCGACGAGGTGTTCTTTTTGACCGGCACCGACGAGCACGGCCTGAAGGTGCAGCGCGCGGCCGAAGCCGCCGGCCTCGCGCCACAGGAGCACGTCGACCGGGTCTCGGCGGACTACGCCGCCGCGTGGCGACTCCTCGACATCTCTTACGACGACTTCATCCGGACCACGGAGCCGCGGCATCAGGTCGCCGTCCAAGCGTTGCTGCAGCGGGTTTACGAGCGCGGGTACATCTACCAGGACGACTACTCCGGTCTGTACTGCGTGTCGTGCGAGGAGTACTACACCGAAGACGAACTCGACCCCAACCCCGAATCCGGCGGCTTGGGACTCTGTCCCATCCACCACCGTCCCGTCGAGGCGTTCAGTGAACGGAACTGGTTCTTCCGACTGTCGGCCTTCGCGGAAGCCCTCCAAGAGCACTTCGAGGCACACCCGGAAGCGGTGCAGCCAGACGGCAAGCGCAACGAGACCCTCGGGTTGATCCGCCAGGGTCTGCGCGACATCTCGATCTCGCGGTCGTCGATCGACTGGGGCGTCCCGCATCCCTGGGACGGTTCCCAGGTCGTCTACGGGTGGTACGACGCGCGGATCAAGTCCGCCACGGCCAGCGGTTCCGGCACCGCCCGCCAGCGTTTCGACACCTGGTGGCCGCAGGTCCACCACGTCATCGGCAAGGACATCCTGCGGTTCCACTGTGTGTACTGGCCGGCCCTGCTGCTCGCCGCGGGCGAGGTGCCGCCTGCCCACGTGCACGTTCACGGGTTCCTGCTCGTCGGCGGTGAGAAGATGTCGAAATCGGGTCTCACCCAGATCACGCCCGCCGAGCTGGTCGACCAGTTCGGCGTCGACGGGGTGCGGCACCACCTGCTGCACGATCTGCATTTCGGGCCCGACGGTGATTTCAGCGAAGAGGCCATGATCGCCCGTTACAACGCGGACCTGGCCAACAACCTGGGCAACCTGTTGTCCCGCGTGGCCACGGTGCTCGCGACCAAGTGCGACGGCATCGGCACCGCGCCCCGGGCGGACAGCCCCCTGGGCCCGGTCGCCGCCGCGGTGGTCGACGAGGCGACCCGGGCCTGGGAAGCGGTCGCGCCCTCGGCGGCGCTGGATGCCACCTGGCGGCTGATCCGGGAGGCGAATGCCCTGCTGGAAGCCGCCGAGCCGTGGAAAGCCGACCCCGGCCCCGAGGTGGACGCCGTGCTGGGAGACGCCCTCGAGGTGCTGCGGATCGTGGCGATCCTCAGCCAGCCCGCGGTTCCCGACGCCGCGGCCGAGATCTGGCGCCGGATCGGTTGTGCCGGTGACGTGGCCGACCAGCGCGTCCCCGTCGACACCGCCTGGGGTGGGTACGTGGCGGGTCGCCCGGTGGACAAAGGCGCACCGTTGTTCCCGCGGATCAGGGCGGCGTCGTGAGTCCGGCGTCTGTCGACCACGCGGCTCTGGCCGTTGCCGGCCCGTGGATCGACACGCACTGTCATCTGAGCCTGGATGACGACCACCCCGCCGACCCGGACGCCGCGGACACCCGGCCCCCGGCCCGCGGGGACGCCGCGGCGATGGCCGACGACAGCATCGACGCCGCCCACGCCGCGGGGGTGACCCGGCTGATCACCATCGCCACCGACGCCGCATCGGCGAAGACTGCGATTGCGATCGCGCAGTCCCACGACGACGTCTGGGCGACCGTGGGACTGCATCCCCACGACGCGTCCCGTGGCACCGACGGGCTCGCCGAACTGCTGGATGCCCCCCGGGTGGTGGCCGTAGGGGAGTGCGGTCTGGACTACCACTACGAGCATTCGCCCCGCGCGGCGCAACGCGACGCGTTCGCGCGCCAGATCGCGCTGGCCCGAAGCCACGACCTGGCGCTGGTGGTGCACACCCGCTCGGCGTGGGACGACACGTTCGCGATCTTCGATGCCGAAGGCATGCCCGAGCGCACGATCATCCACTGCTTCACCGGCGGTCCGGACGAGGCGCGGGCCTGTCTGGACCGCGGCGCGTACCTGTCCTTCAGCGGCATCGTGACGTTCCGGAACGCACCGGAGGTGCGCGAGGCCGCGGCCCTGTGTCCCTCGGATCGAATGCTCGTGGAGACCGACAGCCCCTTTCTCGCTCCGGTGCCCTACCGGGGCAGGTCGAACCGTCCGGCATGGGTGCCCGTGGTGGGGGCGATGGTCGCCTCCGCACGCGGCTCGACCCCCGACGAGGTGGCGCGCGCGGTCTGGTCGAATGCCGAAGCGGTCTTCGGGCTCGGCTGAAAACCGGCGGGCCCGGGCCGTCTGCGTGTCGGGGCGGGTACGTCCATGAAGCACGCGTTCCAAAGTTTGCGGTTTGGTTACGGCCCTTCTAGGGTGGCTGACCTTCATGGACGTACCGCATCCCTCCAGCCACTCCTCGCCTCGCGGGCGCAGGATCCGACAGCTCTACCGCATCCGGGCCGTCTTGTGCCTCGCCGCCATCGCGCTGGCCGTTCCGGCGCTCCTCGCCGGAACCTCGGCGAACGCCGAGGACGCGCCGAGGAAGGTCGCCACGGCCGCCCCGCACCACCGGGCCGCACCGGTCCGGACACCGGCGACGACCGCGGCATCGAGCACCACCACCCAGGCTCCTTCCACCACGGCCGCGCCGGTCGTGTCCACGACGACCTGGGCGCCGCCCACCACCCCTCCCACCCCGGCGCCGCCGACGACGGCGAAGCCGGTGGAGCCGGTCCGCTGGCACCCGCCGACCACGGCGGCTCCCACGACCGTGCCGCCGACCACCGCGGCGCCTGCGCCTCGGCGTTCCGGGAACGTCGAATCGGGCGTTGCCAGCTACTACGACGACCCCGGCGGTGGCTGCGCGCACAAGACCCTTCCTTTCGGAACCGTCGTGCACATCACCGCCTCGAACGGGCGGACCGCCTCCTGCGTGGTCGACGACCGCGGGCCTTTCGGGGCCGGGAGAATCCTGGACCTGGACACCCAGATCTTCGCCCAGCTCGCGCCGCTGGGTTCGGGGATCATCTCGGTCACGGCGACCTGGTAACGCCGGCCGTTGGGGTCCGATGACCCTCACCCGCCGCCAGGTCACCGACCTGTTGGCGGCCCACGGCCTCGCCCCGAGCCGAGCCCTGGGCCAGAACTTCGTCGTCGACCCCAACACCGTGGAACGGATCGCCCGACTCGCCGGGGTGGGGCCGGGCGACCGGGTCGTCGAGATCGGCGCCGGCGTGGGTTCACTCACGCTCGCGTTGGCCGAGACCGGCGCGCACGTCACCGCGATCGAGGTCGACCGCGGATTGCTGGAGGTCCTCGCGGAGGTGCTCAGCGACACCTCGGTGGACCTCGTGGCCGCCGATGTGCGCCGCGTCGACTGGACGCGCCTGCTGCGCGACGCTCCGTCGTGGACCCTGGTCGCCAACCTCCCGTACAACATCGCCACCCCGCTGGTCTGTGATCTGCTGGCCAAGGTGCCGGCGATCACGCGCATGGTCGTCATGGTCCAGCGTGAAGTCGCCGATCGTCTCACTGCCGCTCCGGGCTCCCGGTCGTGTGGAATCCCCTCGGTGAAGGTCGCGTTCCGGGCTGAGGCCAACATCGTCGCGTCGGTCGGCCCGGACGTGTTCCTGCCCCGGCCCCGCGTGGACTCGGCGATCGTCGAGATCGTGCGGCACCCGGGCGGCTCGGTCGCCGAAGACGTACCCGCCGACCACGTGTTCACCCTGGTGGAGCAGGCTTTCGGCCAACGGCGCAAGATGCTGCGTCGCTCGCTCGCGGACCTGTGCGCCCCGGACGTGTTCACCAGCGCGGGCATCGACGGGGCCAGGAGGCCCGAGACACTGGATCTCGACGCGTGGGTTGCGCTCGCCCGGGCGTGGCGGCCCCGACCGCCCGGCAGTAGCTTGGCCGGGACATGAACCCGGTCAGGCCCCACGAGGCGGTCGCGGTGGTCGTTGGCGACCACGACCCGCGGCGCCCGCGGTGAGCGCCGAGCGCCGCGCTCCCGCCGGCCCGGTGGCCCTCAGCGCGCCCGCGAAGTTGACGCGGTCCCTGCGGATCACGGGTGTGCGCCCGGACGGTCTGCACCTGATCGACGCGGAGATGGTGTCGGTGTCCCTGGCGGACGAGTTGTTCATCGATCCCGAAGGCGACGGGCTCGACCTCGTGCCCGCGGGCACGGGCCTTGCGGTGGGAGGGGGCCCGGACAACAGCGTGAGACAGGCTCTGGCGCTGTTGGAACGGCGCGTCGGGGTTCGTCTGGTCAAACACATCCCCGCCGGCGCCGGCCTCGGCGGGGGATCCTCGGACGCGGCCGCGATCCTGCGCTGGGCCGGCGTCGACGACCCCGACCTGGCCGCGTCACTCGGTGCGGACGTGCCGTTCTGCGTGCGCGGCGGCCGGGCCCGGGTCACCGGTATCGGCGGGATCCTGGAGCCGCTCGATCACGAGCCTGTGACGTTCACCCTGTCGATTCCCCCTTTCGGGTGTTCCACCCCCCGTGTGTACGCGGCCTGGGACGACCTGGGTGGCCCGCATGGGGAGGGACCCAACGATCTGGAACCGGCGGCACTGCACGTCGAGCCCCGACTCGCGGCGTGGCGCGACCGACTCGGGGACGCGACCGGCGAGGTTCCCGTACTGGCCGGAAGCGGCAGCACCTGGTTTGTGACCGGGAGCCATCCCGGTGACGACCGCATCGTCGTGACCAGCCTGCCACCGGCGCCGGACGCCTGAGCGTCCCAGGGCAACGGGTTCGGCTACTTGCCGGCCGCCCGCCGCTGGAAGCGGGTGCGCTTGAGCATCTTCTTGTGCTTCTTCTTGCGCATCCGCTTGCGGCGCTTTTTCACCAGAGAACCCATGAGGGGTACGAACCTAGTCAAGGGGCGGTGGCCGGGACCAAACGGGTGGCGCGGCCCTCCGGGATGACCCGGTTCTGCATGACGCCGCCCAACGGGTACCGTTGGCGGTTCCGATCGGGGGTCGTCCAATCGGCAGGACAACGGCCTTTGGAGCCGTGAATGGAGGTTCGAGCCCTCCCCCCCGAGCCACCGACCCGGTCACGGGTGCCGCAAGGGGTCGGCGTTGCGGACGCCCGACGAGACGACGCTAGAACAGAAGCCCATGAGTCGCCCGTCCACCCGAGGTGTCTCCGCGATCGTGCTCGCTGCCGGCCAGGGCACCCGGATGCGCTCGGCCCGCCCGAAACCGCTGCACCTGTTGTGCGGCCGACCCATGGTCCGCTACGTGCTCGATGCGTTGGCCGATGTCGCCCCCGATCGTGCGGTCGTCGTGGTGGGCCACAATGCGGCCCGGGTGACCGCGAAACTCTCCGAGGGGGCCACGGCCGTTCCGGTCCAGTTCGTCGAACAGACCCACCAGCGGGGAACCGGCGACGCGGTCGGCGTGGCGCTGACCGCGTACGACACGGCCACCGACGACGTCGACGACGTCCTGGTGTTGCCGGGGGACACGCCGCTCCTGCGGCCCGCGACCCTGGCGCGGCTGTTGCGCGCCCACCGGGACTCGGGGGCAGCGGCGACGCTGTTGACCGCTCGGGTCTCGGACCCCACCGGTTACGGACGTGTCGTGCGTGGCGATGCCGACCGGGTGACCGGGATCACCGAACACCGCGATGCGAGCCCCCGACAGCTCGCCATCGACGAGATCAACACGTCGATCTACTGCTTCCGGCG
>CAZEAV010000038.1:0-11786 GCA_964510215.1 uncultured Iamiaceae bacterium | reverse complement strand
TTCGGCTTCGGCGGCGCAGACGTCGGCCTTCCTCGAGGCAATGGTGACCTCGACCCCGGCTTTGACGAGTCCTTCGGCGATCATCGCCCCGATGCCCCGGGAACCCCCGGTGACGAGTGCCGACTTGCCCGCGATGGTGAAGAGGTCTGACATCGCGTCGACACTAACCCAGCCGGTCGTCTCACCGTGCCTGGCACATCGGACACCAGGTCGTGCCGCGGGAGTCGATGATGCGCCGACGCAGTACCGTGGAACAGCGGTGGCACTCCTGACCGGCGCGTCCGTAGGTGTCCAGGTGCTTCTGGTGCCCGCCGGTGTCGCCCTCGACGGTGCGATAGTCCCGCAGTCGGGTGCCTCCGTGGTCGATGGCCTCGGTGAGGACCGCGACGATCGCGCTGTGCAGCCGAGCCGCGCGCGCCGGGCCCAGACGGTGGACCGCGGGATTGATCCCGGCTCGCCACAGCGCCTCGTCCGCGTAGATGTTTCCCACACCGGCGACCACGCGCTGTGCGAGCAGTGCGGTCTTGATGTGGCGGTGCTGGCGGGCGAGAGCGGTCGCGAAACCCGCCGGGGTGAACGCGTCCGAGAGTGGTTCGGGACCGAGTGCGGCAAGCGTGGCGAGCGAGGAGTACCGACCCTCGGGCACCACTGCGACACGTCCGAATCGTCGCTGGTCGTCGAGGGTGAGCGTCGTGGCATCGTTCAACGCCCACCAGGCCCGGCGCCACGGTGGGCACCCCGGATCGCCGATCGCTTCCGGCGGCGCCGTCTCGACGCTCAGCACGCCGGTCATACCGAGGTGGATGACGAGCTCCCGGTGGTCGTCGGTGCCGAGGAGAAGGTATTTGCCGCGGCGACGCACCTTTTGGATGCGGGCGCCGACGATCCGGGTCGCCGGAGCGAACTTGCGCGACGGGTCGGCGTCGGCGGCCACCACCCTGGTCCCGACGAGACGCCCGGTGAGTTGCCGGCGGATCGTCTCGACCTCGGGAAGTTCTGGCACCACCGCGAAGATAGACCGAACCACAGAACGCCGTTCGTCGTGGTGCATGCCGTACGCTTGGGGGCGCGGAAGGCCCGCCCCGGTCGAGCATCGGGTCAGCACGGAACGGGTAGTTCAATGCTGTATATCATCGTGATCGCGGTCGTCATCGTGCTCGTTGCGATCGTCGCGGTCGTCATGAGTGCACGGCGGTCGCGGTCGGCAAGATCGGATTGGCTCGGTGAATTGAGCGAGATCCGTCGTTCCTCCCTCGGCGACGACGAGGAGGTCACCGGTGCCCTCGAGGTGATCTCCGTCGACGATCCGCAAGGGGCCGGAGCGACCGGGAACGATGACCCGGCACCGGAAGCCGCCGACGATCGACCTGTCGAGAAGGACGACCCGGATGCCACCTTGCTGGACGCCGGCGCCACGTTCTGGGAGTGGAATCGCGACGTGGCGGGATTTCTGCGGGTCGAGGCGACCGACCCAAGGGGGCTCCGGGTCCTGTCGGGCGTGGACGGAACCGGCGCCGGCTACGCGGTGAGTCTGCCCCGCGGCGTGCTCTGGCACCGATCTGCATCGCCCGACTCGGGGGCATCCTGTTCGATCCGGACTCCGGCGGGGTGGATCGTGACCACCGGTCTGGTCGCGATTCTGATCGACGAGACGGAGGCCACCTATGTGCTGTGTCTCGCCGGCGAGGCCACCGTGCGCACCGACGCGGGACGGGCCCGAGTCAAACGCGGCCAGATCGGGCGCGTTGTCGATGCTGCATCAGCGGTGCAGATCGCCGACGTCGGGGTCGACGCGCTCGAATCCGACAGCATCGTCCGCCGCCAGCGGCGTCTGGACTCGGCCCGATCGGCGTCCCCTGGCACCGGAGGTGACCATGTCTGAACACACCGACCGTTACGCGGACTATCAGCACCTGGTGTTCGAACGCCGAGCGAACGGCGTCCTCCGGGTGACGCTGAACCGCCCGGACGTACTGAACGCGACCGACGAGATCCTGCACAACGAGTTGTCCAGGGTGTGGCGGGACATCGATGTCGATCCCGAGGCGCGGGCGGTGGTCGTGGACGGAGCCGGGCGCGGGTTCTCCGCCGGGGGGGATCTGGACATGGTCGAGCGTATGACGCAGGATCCGGAGCTGCGGACCCGCGTCATGCACGAAGCGCGCGATCTCGTGTACAACCTCGTCGGCTGCTCGACCCCGATCGTGTCCGCGGTCCACGGCCCGGCGGTCGGCGCCGGCCTCGTGGTTGCGCTCCTGGCCGACATCTCGATCGTGGCCACCGATGCAAAGATCATCGACGGCCACACCCGCCTGGGCGTGGCGGCCGGCGATCACGCGGCGATCGTGTGGCCGCTGCTGTGCGGGATGGCGAAAGCCAAGTACCACCTGCTGCTTTGCGAGCCGATGACCGGGGCCGAAGCCGAGGCGCTCGGCATGGTTTCGCGCAGTGTGCCTGCCGACGAGGTGGCCGACACCGCGTTCGAGATCGCCGACCGGCTGGCCGGTGGTGCACAGCAGGCGATCCGGCTCACCAAGATGGCCCTGAACGGCTGGCTCCGTCAGGCCGGCCCGATCTTCGACGCGTCATGGGGATACGAACTCGACGGTTTCGGCGGCGCGGATGTACGCGAAGGAGTCGCATCCCACCGTGAGAAGCGGGCCCCTCGGTTCTGAACCGGACGGTTCAGCTCATTCCGGGGGGAGATCCTCGCGGCGATCGAACCGCGCCACCGTGAAGCCGATCAGGATCGGCACATGCACCGCGTAGACGATGATCGACAACGTGAGCACCACCAGCGGTCCGCCGGACAGGCCGTCCCGGAGGAATGCGTACTCGATCATCCCCGCAGTGATCACGTACGCGAGCAGGCCCCACTTGAACACGGCGAAGAAGCGTGACCAGTTGAACCCGCGGCAGCGCGCCAGCAGCGCCAGGTTGATCGCCAGCAGTACGGCCGAGACGATCAACAGGCCGATCGCCGGCCCCAGCGGCACGGCCTGGGGGATGTGGGCGGCCAGGTAGATCCCACCGATGATGATCAGCGCGAGCGAGACCATCCCGATCTCGGTGACCGGCGGGATCTTCACGCCCGGCGCCGCGCCGTGGGTCAGCGGCGGCAGCTCGTGTGTTGTCGGCGCGCTCACAGATACCCCGAGATCCTGGTCATGATGATGAGGGTGAGGATCTGCATCGCTCCGGTGATCGCGGAGGTGTAGATGAATCGCTTCATCAGCGTCTGGATCACCGTTGGATTCGGTTGGGGCTTCTTCAGCTCGAAGAGCACCGCGATGTTCGCCGGCTCCAACAGTCCCAGAGCGATCACCGCCATGACCCCCACGACGACGTAACTGGCGACCACCCAGCCGTGCGCGGGAGAAGCCGAGTCGACCGTTCCGAGCCACGACGCCAGTTGCCATCCGCCGGCGAGGGTGAGCGTCACGACCGTCGGCATGATCAGCACCATCTTGGGCATGAGCTTCTTGGTGAGCTCGATCCGGCCGGCGATGGACATCCCTCCCAGGATCGGGCCGATCACAAAGCCCATGAACAAATCGATGGACGTCCATGCGGCCCCGCCGCCGACGTGGGCCAGTTCCAGCGGCCATCGTTGGTTCGCCGCGATCGCGACGATCAGGCCGACCAGCACGACGGCGACCACGATGAGCCCTTTCCGGGGACCGATCTCGACATCGTCGGCGACGGCTGGGGCCCCGAGGTGGTCCGGGGGAGCGGTGACCTGGGTCACCGCGGATTCAGTTGCAATGCCATCGGTCACTGGCGTGAGCATAACCCCACGGTCAAGCCCGTGGTCGGATCACTCCCCGGGGGTGGACGCGCGGAAATGCAGCGAGGCCGAATTCATGCAGTAGCGCTGCCCGGTGGGGGCGGGCCCGTCGTCGAACCGGTGGCCCAGATGGGCGCCACAGCCGGCGCAGCGGACCTCGGTGCGCGTCATCCCGTGGGTGGTATCGGTCACCAGGGTCACCCGTTCCGGATCGACGGCCTCGAAGAAGCTCGGCCATCCCGAACCCGACTCGAACTTGGTCGCCGAATCGAACAGGACCGCGTCGCACACGATGCAGTGGTAAGCGCCGTCGTCGTGGTTGTCCCAGTAGATACCGGTGAACGCCTGCTCGGTCCCGCCGTTCTGGGTCACCTCGTACTGCAACGGGGTGAGCCGGTCGGCGAGTTGGTCACGGGTTTCGGTCATCGATCGACTCCTTTGCGCGCGAATCGTGTGCCCCAGTCTGCCGGGAAAGACCCCTGATCGGGACACGGAGGGCCCCCTCGGCCGCGCGGTGGGATCGACCGGTCGGCTCATCTACGCTCGAATCATGAACGACTACACACCACCCCTCGATGACATCGACTTCGTTCTCCACCACGTCGCCGACATCGCCGAATTGCAGGGCTTCGACGAGTTCGGACATGCCGATTCCGAGAGTGTCGCCGCGATTCTGGCCGAGTATGGCCGTTTCGTCGCCGACGAGGTGGCGGCCACCAACCGGATCGGCGACATCGAGGGTTGTGGGTTCGATGACGGCGTGGTCACGACTCCGGCGGAGTTCAAGGACGCGTACGAGGCGTACACGAAGGCCGGTTGGGGCGCGGTGCCTTTTCCGCCCGAGTACGGTGGCGGCGGGTTCCCGTGGGTGGTCGGCACCGCGATGCAGGAGTTGTTGACCAGTTCCAACACGTCGTTCTCCATGGCGCCGTTTCTCACCCAGGGTGCGATCGAAGCGATTCGGGCGCACGGGGACGAAACGCTCCAGACCACGTACCTCGGCAAGTTGGTGTCGGGGTCCTGGACCGCCTCGATGGACCTGACCGAACCCGATGCCGGGTCGGACGTGGGGAACGTGCGCACCAAGGCGGTTGCCGCCACGGATGGCACCTATCGGATCACCGGCGACAAGATCTTCATCAGCTTCGGCGAACACGACCTCACCGACAACATCGTCCACCTGGTCCTGGCCCGCCTGCCGGACGCTCCGGCCGGCACCAAGGGGATCTCCTGCTTCATCGTTCCCAAGTTCCTCCTCGGAGACGACGGAGAACCCGGTGCACGCAACGACGTGCGCTGCAGGGGTATCGAACACAAGATGGGCATCATCGCCAGCCCGACGTGCCAGATGAGCTTCGGGGCCGCGGGCGAGGGCGCCACCGGGTGGTTGCTGGGTGGGCCGAACGAAGGCATGCGGACGATGTTCACGATGATGAACAACGCTCGTCTGGGAGTGGCAGTCCAGGGCCTCGGCCTGGCGGTGCGGGCCTATCAGTCGGCGGTGTCCTATGCGCGGGAACGACTCCAGGGAACCGCAGTGGGTGCGGAACCGGGCACCCGGTCGGCGATCATCGAACATCCCGACGTCCGCCGCATGCTCCTGACGATGAAAGCCGGCGTCGAGGCCCTGCGGGCGCTGTGCTACTTCGACTCGTACCACATCGACCGGTCACGTCATCACCCCGACAGCGCCGAAGCCGACGCCTCGGCGGACCTCGTCGCCCTGCTCACCCCGCTGTGCAAAGGCTGGGGAACCGATCTGGCCGTCCAGGTCGCGTCGAGCGCGATCCAGGTGCACGGTGGTATGGGGTTCATCGAGGAGACCGGGGTGGCCCAGTACTACCGGGACGCGAAGGTCACCCAGATCTACGAGGGCACCAACGGCATCCAGGCGATCGATCTCGTCGGACGGAAGCTCGGTCTGCGTTCGGGCGCGGTGTTCGCCGATCTCCTGTCGAGGATCCGGGCCACCGCAGGCGAGCTCGACGGTCGCGGCGACGATGCTGTGGTCATCGCCGGCCGGCTCCGGGACGCTGCCGACGCGGCCGAAGACGCCGCGCAGTGGCTGACCGAGCACCGTGGGTGTGATTTCAACGACGTCCTCACCGGCGCGACGCCGTTCCTGAAGATGTGCTCCCGCTTGGTCGGCGGCTGGATGTTGGGGATGGAGGCCCTCGCCGTGTCCCGGCTCGCGGCCGACGGCGACGGCGACGTGACCTTCTGCGCCGCGAAGACCGCCACGGCGCGGTTCTTCGCGGACAACGTCCTGACGACCGTCCCCGGTCTGGGGGCCGCGGTGCGGACCGGGGCGTCGGGATTGTTCGCCGTGCCCGTCGAGGCCTACTGAAGCGCGTCCTTAAAAAGCAGGAGCGACACGGACGCCCCGGTCGAGTGCATCCAGATGGCCCGAGCCCCCGACTGCCCGTCGTAGCCGATGGTAGGGATGCTCGGGTGGGAGGCTCCGACCGTCTACACGCGGGGGGAACTCGAGCAGTTCTGCGATGTCCCAGGCGATTCCGTACAGACGGACCCGTTCGAACACATAGGGCGCGTCGAACAGCTCCGGGTAGTCCTCGGCCAGCCACCAGGGCACCAGTCGGTAGTCGTCCGCACGGGTCTTGCTCTCGTAATCGGCCGCGACGTGGAGGTGGGGGAACGCGCAGAACCGCAACAGGACGTCCAGGTCCAGATCGGGCGGTCCGGGACGGGCCCACTCGAAATCCAGCAATGCGGTGATCCGGTGACCGTCGTAGAGGACGTTCTCGAACGTGAGGTCACCGTGGATGAGCGTGGGCGAATCGAACGGGGTCAGATGGTCGGCGTCGGTCACGACCATGGCTTTGACATCCGCCAGCACGCCCCGGTCGACGAAGTCGAGCCGCGCGGCGCGGTCGACCGCTTCGAGCAGTGGCTGCACCGCGACGTGGCCCTCGCGGTCGGCACCGATCAGCTGCGGGGTGTGGGTCAGCGGCGGCACCGACGATGCGACCGTGGTGTGCACGGCCCGGAGCCTTCCGGCCAGCTGCGCGATCGCCTCGCGACGCTGGTCCCGTGACAACCCGGGCCACCAGCGGCTGAGAGGATGTCCCGGTACCCGCTCGACGATGAGGTAGTCCGCGCCGACGTCACCACCGGAGGCGATGACGCGCGGGTAGGCGACCTCGGCGGGCAGCTGGCGGGCGAGCGCGGCTTCCCGGCGCAGCCGGTCGTTCGGTTGGGAGTTGACGCGCACCACCAACTCGTGACCCACCCACACCTCGTTCGTGACGCTGTTGGCAGGCTCGAGCGGGGTGGCAGGGTCCAGGCCGGCCGCGTCCAGCGCGTGCCGCGCGCGCATCTGCGCGAACCGGTTCACGTCGGCCTCCCCGAGTGCTCGCGGAGGAGCTCGTGTGCTCCCATATGTCGAAATTGTCGACCCCGTTGCGGTCGTTCCTTAGCGACGGGCCCAGATCGACGCGCAATTGAACCGAACGGCCCGTGTCGTTCGACCCAAGCGGGTCCGAAACGCTCGGTCGGCGTGCTCGGTCGGCGCGCGGCGACGCGGTCGATAGCCTCGGTTCAACATCGCTCCGGCACGGGGCGACGCAGGACGAACATTTGGCATCACGATCGAGGATGGAGTCGACCATGTCCTTCTATGATTTTGGAGTAACGGCGCTGGACGGGTCGGACGCGAATCTGGCCGATTTTGCCGACAAGGCGCTGTTGGTGGTCAACGTGGCGTCCAAGTGTGGCCTCACTCCTCAGTACACGGCGTTGGAACAGCTCCAGAAGACCTATGCCGATCGGGGCTTCAGCGTCCTGGGTTTCCCGTGCAACCAGTTCATGGGTCAGGAGCCGGGGACTCCGTCCGAGATCGCGGAATTCTGTTCGGCCACCTACGGCGTGACGTTCCCGATGTTCTCAAAGATCGAGGTCAACGGGGACGACCGTGATCCGTTGTATGCGGAACTCACCACGCACCCCGACGCGGAGGGGTACATCGGAGACATCCGGTGGAACTTCGAGAAGTTCCTGGTCTCGCCCGCCGGGGAGGTCGTGGACCGGTTCGCGCCCCAGGTGGAGCCGGACGCGCCCGAGGTCGTCGGTGCCATCGAGGCGCAGCTCCCTCGGTAGCAACTCACCGCGGCCCCTCGCAGTAGCATGGATCGACGGAACGACCGGGGTCCTGTCGGACCCACCGTGGACGGTCTCCAAGCCATGCCGAGGAGCACGATGTCGCACGCAAATCCGAACGAGCAGGACTCGTCGGAGTCCTTTGCCGACCTCGGAGTGTCCCCGGAGTTGTGCGCTGAGTTGGCGCAGCGGGGCATCGAAGCGCCGTTCCCGATCCAGCGGCTCTCGATTGCGGACGCGTTGGCCGGCCGGGACGTGTGCGGGAAGGCGAAGACGGGATCGGGCAAGACGCTTGCGTTCGGATTGCCGCTCCTGCAGCGGGTGTCCCCTGCGGAACGGGGACACCCACGCGCACTGGTGCTGGTGCCCACCCGCGAACTCGCCCAACAGGTCGCCGATGAGCTCGGGCCGCTGGGAACCGCTGTCGGCGTGTGCCTCCAGGCGGTGTACGGCGGAACCGACCTGGAGCGCCAGGCCGTCCCGTTGGCCGGTGTCGTCGAGGTCGTCGTCGCCACGCCCGGTCGACTGATCGACCTCGTCGAGCGCGAGCGGGTGTCGCTGTCCGACATCGAGTTCGTGGTGGTCGACGAAGCCGACCGGATGGCCGACATGGGATTTCTCCCTCAGGTCGAATGGCTGCTCCGCCACATCGACGACGACGCCCAGACGCTTTTGTTCTCAGCCACACTGGACGGGGGCGTCCGTTCCCTGATCAACCGGTATCAGCACGACCCCGTCCATCGCGAGGTCGCTTCGGACTCGGTCACGGTCGATCGCATGATCCACCACTTCTTCGCCGTCCACAAGATGGACAAGGTCCGGGTCGCTGCGGCGCTCGCGGCAGGGGTGGAGCGGACGCTGATCTTCGTGCGGACCAAGCGCGGCGCCGACCGGCTCGTCAGCGAACTCAAGGCCCAAGGTGTGGACGTCCGCGCGATCCACGGAGATCTGCGACAGGGGGAGCGCGAGCGGTCACTCGCCCGTTTCTCCGAGGGTCGGCTGGCGGTGTTGGTGGCCACGAACGTGGCGGCACGGGGCATCCATGTCGACGACATCGGGCTGGTCATCCACTACGACCCACCGGAGAACCACAAGTCGTACCTGCACCGCTCCGGCCGCACCGCACGCGCGGGGGAAGCCGGAGTGGTGGCGACCCTGGTGCTGTGGAACGAGGAGCTCGAGGTGCGGCGACTGCAGAAGCGGATCGGGGTGGACCAGCCGATCGTCGAGGTCATGTCGAATGACCCCCGCCTGGGGGACCTCACAGGATGGACGCCGTGACCCGGCCCGTGACGGCCGACGTCGACGTGAGCGCTTCGCACGGTCACCAGTGCTGTGACCACAGACGTTCGGCGGGTTGAGGCTGGCCGGTTGGGGCCGCTCGCCGTCGTGGCCGGCGAATTCGCGGAACTGGGGCTCCTCGACGAGGCGGCCGACCTGCTCTCCCCGTTGGGTTGGGGCGGAACCGTTTCCGACGCCGGATATGCGGTCGTTCTCGGCGACGCCCACGAAGGTCGGCTCGACCCCGAGCTGCGCAGGCGTCTGGGGGTCCATTACACGCCCCTCGAAATCGCGTCCGGGTTGGCCAGCATGGCGATGTGCGACGTCCCCGCGCACGCGCGGGTCGGTGACTTGAGCTGCGGCGCCGGTGCGTTCCTGGTCGCGGCGGCAGAGGTGCTTTGCGCGGCCGGGGCATCGCCGTCGGAGGTGATTGCCGGGCAACTCTTCGGCGCGGACATCGATGCGACCGCCGTGCGACTGGCGCGCCTGGAGCTGGCACGCTGGGGAGCACGCAGGACCGGCCGGGTACACGTCGTGCCCGAGTCGCACCTGATCGTCGCCGACAGCCTCGGAGGAACTCGCGTGGCAGCCGGTCCCGGCCCCGAGGGTCTCCTCGATGTCGTCATCGGCAACCCTCCGTTCGGATCGCAACTCAAGGGCCCGGCGGTACGCACGGCGGGTGACCGGCGCCGTCGGGGCCAGGCGCTGGGAATCGACGCTCTGGGGTACGCGGACACCGCGGGGCTGTTCCTGCTGTCGGCGATGGAGGCGGTCACGGTGGGGGGCGTGGTGTCGTTGATCCTGCCGGACTCGATCCCCGCCGCCCGGGATGCCGCGGTGATCCGCGAGGCCGCGTTGCGACGCGGGGTCATCAGGCGCGTCTGGACCGGCGGCCACGACGTCGGCTTCGACGCTGCGGTGGGCGTCTGGGCGCCGGTGTTCCAGGTGGGCTCCCGCGGTGGCGTCCACGACGAGGTCGTGCGCCATCACGGTGTCGATTTCACGGTGCAGGACCGGGTTCGCGCTCCGGTCGACTCCGACGACTGGGTGCCGCTCATCGCAGGGGGCCCCGAGGTGTCGGTGTCGCACATGGACCGGGCGATGTCGAGCGGGGCGTTGGGCGAGGTCGCGGATGTCCGTGCCGGGTTCCGACGGCAGTTCTACGGTCTGGTGCCCTTTGTGCACGACGGCGGCGACCGGGGCCGCGGTCGTCCGGCTCTCGTGACCACCGGCGCGATCGATCCGCTGCACCACAGAGCCGATGACCGCCTGCGATTCGCAGGCAGCCACTGGACGCGTCCAACGGTCGATCTCGAGGCGTTGGCGGCCCAGGACCCGACCCTTGCCACCTGGTTCGCAGCGGTCGCGGCGCCCAAGGTGCTCGTCGCTTCCCAGGGACGGGTGATCGAGGCGGTCCTCGACGCCGACGGCATGATGGTTCCCTCGACACCGGTGATCGCGGTCGTGCCTCGGGCAGGCGCCGGTTGCACTCCGGCGCACGTGGCGGCGCTTCTTTGTGCGCCGATCGTCTCGGCCTGGTTGCACCGCGCGGCCACGGGTACCGGGATGGGGCAGGGGACCTGTCGGGTCACCGCACGGTTCGTCTCCACCATCCCGCTGCCCCGGCATCGGGATGCCTGGGACGAAGCCGCCGTCGCTGCAGCCGATGCCACGGCGGCCTCAGCGGCCGGCGATGCCACCTCCTGGGACGTACAGCTCACCCGGTTGGGCGCGTTGATGAACGAGTCCTACGGCCTCGGCGTCGACGACCCGGTGCTGGAGTGGTGGCAGGATCAGCGTCCCGGCTGGCGTGGCGCGCGACCATTGGGACGATGAAGGAGCGCAGGCGCTTCCGACGCAGTTCTCCCGACGCCCCCCAGGGGTTCGTGCCGGTCCTGTCGGTGTTCGCGGGCCTGTTGGCGGTGGTGGCCGTGACCGCGCTGGGCTTCTCACACGGCGGCACCGGCTCACATTCCGACAGCGGCCATCTCGACGCCGGCCGGAGCCGTCACGAACGACACGGATCCACGACGACGGCGCCGGGCACGACCCTCATCTTCGGGTCGACGACCACGTTGTTGTTCGTCACCACCACCACGCCGATCACGACGACCACCACCACGACCACGACAACCCTGCCCGGGCCGGATCTCTCGGCAGACCCGGGTGTGACGTTCGCTCCGGGCCAGACGACCGCGACCTTCACGGTCCACTCGGCGAACCCCGCGGGTGTCGCCTTCACGGTCACCGGGGTCCCAGACGGTATGAGCGCATCGCCGACCGGTGGCACCGCGACGCCGGACTCCCCGGTGACCGTCACGCTCACCATCACCGATCCGGATGTGGCCGCCTCCGGGACGATCACCCTGGTGGGCGACGACGGGAGCCGCGTCGAGATCCCGGTGATGGTCCAGGCCGAATCGCTCTCGATCACCGGGGTGCGGAGCAATCCCGACCCTCCGGTGTGCGACCGGTCCGCCCAGCTCGTGGCCACCGTCGAGGGCTCCGACATCGCCTCGGTCAAGGCCAGTGTCCGGACTCCCGGCGGCACCGTATCGCTGACCATGCACGGGTCAGGTGCCGGCGCGTGGTCGGCGGGACT
>CAZEAV010000037.1:0-11801 GCA_964510215.1 uncultured Iamiaceae bacterium | reverse complement strand
GTGATCCTGTTTCCGGTGGCGTTCGTCTCGACGAGCTTCGTGCCTCCCCAGGGACTCACCCCGTGGCTGGCAACCGTCGCCAACTGGAACCCGGTCTCGGCGATGGCCGGGGCGTGCCGGGACCTGTTCGGCAATGTCAACCCTGCGGCCTTGCAACACACGTTCCCCGCACAACACCCGGTGCCGTACCTGCTGGCATGGACGGTGGGCATCGTGGTGGTGTGCGCGCCGTTGGCGAGCCGCTTGCTGCGCCGTCGCACGGCGGACTGAGCCTGTACTGGGTTTGTTGGTGCGCACCTGGGTGCGCACCCACAAACCCACCTCGTTCGGTTCAGTGGTGCCACCTCGGCGGCGTCGCGGTTGCGGGGTCCGATAATAGTCATTATCATCGTCCAAGTGACCTTGACGGACGAACCGAGACCCGTGGTTGCCTCCACGATTGCCGCCGAGGCGGCCGTCCCAGGGCCGGCGCGGTCCGAACCCGTCGAGGACCCGCTCGGCACACGGCTCCTGGAAGCGGCCGCCGAGGTCTTCGCGGAGCGGGGCTATGACAAGGCGGGCGTCGCCGAGATCGCGCGTCGGGCCGGGGTGACCACCGGTGCCATCTACGCGCGCTACGCGGGCAAAGCCGAACTGTTGGTCGAGGCCATCGACCCGCACGCGTCGGATGAGTTGGAACAGCTCTTCGCCGACCACCGGTTCCAGGGGCGCATGGAGGACATTCTCCTCGCCGCCGGAGCGAGCCTGGTCCAGTCCGACGGCGAGGACCGCGCCCGTTCGTCGCTGCTGCTGGAGTCCTTCGTAGCGGCCCGGCGCCATCCCGAAGTGGCGCAGGTACTGCGGGACCGCGTCCTGGAGCGCCGCGACCGACTCACCGAGATCATCGAGGCCGCCAAAGCCGACGGCGGCATCGAGGGGGTGTTGGACACCGCCTCGATGGTGCTGTTCTGCCACGCGGTGGGGTTCGGGTTCCTGTTGGTCGAGGCGCTCGACCTGGCACTGCCCGATCCCGTGGCCTGGCAGGCCCTGATCTCCCGTCTGGTCGACGCGTTGAGCAACGCACCCACGTCCGAATCTTCCACCACCGAAAAGGGGAACTGAACCATGAGCCTCACCGACAAGGACCCGGCGCTCGCCGAGGTCGACGATATCCTGGCCATCGCCACCGAGGACACCGACGAGGCGATCCACGCCGTCGAGGACAACGCCGATGCCATCTTCACCTGGGATTACGAGAAAGGCGCCCGGCCGCGCCTGACCAAGCTGTACGAGAAGGCCAAGCACTCCCAGTGGAACGGCGAGACCGACCTGGACTGGTCGATCGAGGTCGACCAGGAGAAGATCGCCCGCGAGCAGGGCGCGATGGACCAGGACATCTTCGGCATGATGGGGATCGACCTCGACGGTACGCCCATGGCCAAGTGGAACGATGCCGACTGGCTGCGGTTCCAGGTCGAGTCGCAGAACTGGACCCTCTCCCAGTTCATGCACGGGGAGCAGGGTGCCCTGGTGTGCACCGCGAAGATCGTGGAGACCGTTCCCTGGATCGACGCCAAGTACTACGGCGCCACCCAGGTGATGGACGAGGCCCGCCATGTCGAGGTGTTCGCGAAGTACCTCGACGAGAAGATGAACGGGCACTACCCGATCAACTACCACCTGCGCGCGCTCTTGGACGACATCATCAACGACAGCCGGTGGGACATGACGTATCTGGGTATGCAGATCATGGTCGAGGGCCTGGCCCTCGCCGCGTTCGGCATGGCGTATCAGACCACCCAGGAGCCGCTGTTCAAGCAGTTGTTGAAGTACGTGATGTCCGACGAGGCGCGTCATGTCGCGTTCGGGGTGCTCAGCCTCAAGGAGTACTACGAGGGCCTGAGCGACGCCGAGATGGCCGATCGCCAGGAGTTCGCCTTCGACGCCGCAGTCCGCATGCGTGACCGCTTCCTCCAGCAGGAGGTCTGGGAGCGGCTCGGCGTCGACCCCAAGGAGGCGATCAAGGTCTTCGACGTGATCGACAAGAACGAGGACCCGTTCCAGCAGCTCCTGTTCTCCAAGATCGTGCCGAACTGCTCCAAGCTCGGGTTGCTCGACGCCAATGGAGGCTGGCTGCGCAAGCGGTTCGACACCCTGGGCGTGACCCAGTTCGAGCACAACACCGACACGGGCGAGGAGTACCTCGACTTCGACGTGTCCAAGGACATCGCGGAGCGTCGGGCCGAAGCTGCCGCCGGCTGATCGGAACCCGCCCGGCTCGATCAGCGCGCGGGTTCGTCCTCCGGAGGGAGGAACTCCAGGCGCAGGTCGCCGAGCCGGACCAGGGTGGCCGCGATCCAACCGCCCATCGCGGCGAAGTGCTCGTCCAACAGCGAACCGTCGGTGAGCGTGGCTTCGTCCAGTTCGTACGTACCCGCATAGGACACCTCGAACGCGTACTCGGCGTTGTCGAGGTCGCCGTCGTACGCGGTCTCCACGCTCGGGCCCGTGCGGTCGAGCTGCGCGGGGCCCACCGGCGCGCTGGTTTCGGGAAGCGCGCCGAGGACCACGTTCAGGTTCGGTGGCCCAGCCAGCCGCTGGATCCGCAGCACGATCTCGATCTCGATGCGCGGGAGTTCGTCCAGCGGTTCACCGATGTACCAGCTCCGGTACGCGGTCTGGGACCAGGTCGGCCACGCCAGGGACAGGTCGGCCCGGGCGCGCGGGGGAGCGCCTTCCCCGGGCAGCGAATAGGACGTCTCCCAGGTGAGGTCTCCCAGGAGCACATCGGCCTGGAAGCGCTCCTCGAATGCCTGCCGCTCCAGGTAGGCCCCTTCGACCGCATCGCGGAGCGCGCCGATCGCATCGGTGAACACGTGGTCGAGCATCGTGAGTACTCAGGATAGAGGACGCACGGGCCGGCGATGCCGCGCGCGATTCAGTCCGTGACCGCGGTGTACGCGTGCACGGTCAGCTCATCGTGGCGGGTGATCCGCAATGCGGGCAGCGTCCCGGACGTGCCATCGGACGCATGCCAGTTGAAGGTCCAGACCATGGTCGTCGTCGTCACGACGTGGCCGCCGGGTCGGCGGCGGGACGAGGTGGTGTAGACGTGGCCACAATCGGGGGAAGCGTCCCATCCACGGTCGATCCCGGCGCGGTACGGGGTGCCCGGGCCGCGGCAGTGCACCGGGGCCGACCCGTCGCCCGGATCGAACACGAGATCGGACGGCGTCGCGGTGAGCGTGACGTGCAATGCGCCGTCGGTGTCCGCGGCCTGAAGTGTGTGCCAGGCATCCGCGGCCAGCCAGATCCATGTCGGGAAGCCGACGGTCTGGTCCCGGGCAGGTGAGAAGTGCAGCGTGGGAAAGTCCAGATGCAGGTGTGCGGTGGCGCGGAAGCCCGGACTCGGCGACGTGGCCGGCGAACCGGTGGAAGTGACCGTGTCGAAGCGTCCGATCGAATTGGTGCGTTGGCCGTCCGGGTAGACGCAGTGGGTGATCACCCAGAGGAACCGGCCGGTCGGATCCGGTGGGTACTCGGCGGTCGGGATCACGCTCGAGGCGTAGCCGAGCGGGCCGCCGACCACGCGGGCCGACCGGGCCAGAATCGAGGAGCAGTGCGGCGTGCCACCCGTCGCGCCCGTTGCGGGGCCGGCGCCGGGCCCGGGTTCGCCCGGGCCGTGGCCGGGGACGGTCACGGTGACGGAACGGTCCGCGGAGCCTCCCGACGAGGTGCCGCCGTCGCTGGGCCCGAGCGCGCCGACGGGCAGCGGGCACAGGCCCGTGATCGAGCAGACGGTCACGAGCGCCGCTCCGAGCCGGCGTTTCGTGCTCATACTCGACAGTCCGCCGCACCGACGACCACCGAGCTCGACACCAGGCGGGCGATCCGCCAACCCCGCGCGGTCCGGCGCATCTCCAGGACGAGGTGGTAGGTGCCGACCCGGTCGTCCAACACCGTGCCGTCGGCCGCGGTCACGACCCGGTCGTCGATCTGGCACTCGGACACCGTCGCCGTTGTGCCGTCGACGCGGGTCACCTCGAGCGCGGTGTCCGCGATCGACTGCGGCGGCGCGACCGCGACATTGCCCGCGCGGCTCCAACGTTCCTCGTCCCGGCGTGCGTCGGTGAGAAACGTGCCGGTCAGCAGGCGCGCCGCCTTGGACTCGTCCCACTCAAGAGCACCCGACTCATAGCGGTTGTGCAATGTCGACCAGGCGTGGACCACCCGGGCGATCGCGACCCTGTCGTTCGTGGGCGCCGATTTCGACGGTGGAGCAGTTTCGGGTGGAGCGCTCGTCGAGGGTGCATCGAGGCGTGTCGCATGGACCCGCGGCGGAGCTTCCTGCAGGCCGTGTGAGCTCCCGGCGCGCGTGGCCGCCCACCACACGGCCAGGCCGCCGGCAATGACCAACACCGCCACCGCGCCAGGCCCGACGCGGATCGGTCGCCTCTTCATGTCCTGTTCATGCCCGGCACATGCGAACTTCAAACCTGGCCGGTGGAGCGCCCCCATGCCCGACGGGCGGCCGGCGCACTAGCGTGGTCGGCTCCGGGCCGTAGCGCAGCTTGGTCAGCGCGCCTGCTTTGGGAGCAGGAGGCCGCGGGTTCGAATCCCGCCGGCCCGACACCCGTTCAGCTTTGGGTGCGGTTTTCCGACACTGCGCGTTCGAAAACCGCACCCAAAACCGGGTCGACCCGGACGGGGCGGACTTGGCCGGGGGCGACCTGGGTGGTCAGGCTGCAGGTGTTGCCCTGCCGAACCCGCCAGAACGCATGAGGTCCCGAACCGGCGTCGCCGTGGCCGGCCGGCACCCCTCGGATGAAGGGCCGTGGCGGCTGGTGCTCGGCGCCTTGGTCGTCGGCATCGTCGTCTTCGGCTTCCAACAGACCGCGATCACCCCGTCGCTGCCCGTAGTGCAGGAAGATCTCGGCGCCTCCAGAGAGTGGACGACCTGGTTGCTGTCGGGCTACTTCATCGTCGCGTCGGTGGTCTCGGTGCTGCTCGCCAAATTCGCGGACCGGACCGGCAAGCGCCGGGTGCTCGTCGGGGCGCTCACCGCGTTCTTCGTCGGGAGCATCGGCGCGGCCGTCGCGCCGACGATCGGCCTGGTCGTCGTGTGCCGCCTCATCCAGGGTCTGGGCGGCGTCGTGTTCCCCGTCTCCTTCGCGATCCTGCGCGACGAGCTTCCCGAGGACCGGGTCCGGAGCGGGATCGGCCTGCTGACCGGCGGTTTCGGCATCGGCTCCCTGGGCGGATACGCGCTCGGTGGACTGATCACCCAGTACCTCGGCTGGCGTTGGATCTTCGGGCTGGGAGCCATCGTGGTCGCCGCCGCGACCGTGGCGATCCGCCTCGCCGTGCCACGTTCACCCACCCGGATCGACCGGAGCCTCGATGTGCCCGGCGCGCTCCTGTTCGGCGCCGCGGTCAGCGGGGTGATCCTGGGGGTGACCGAAGGTCCCGGGCGTGGTTGGACCGCACCGTTCCCGCTGGCCATGTTCGCGGTGGCGATCGTGGCCGCCGTTGCCTGGGTGCGCCGGGAACTGGGAACCGACGAACCGCTGATGGATCTGCACGTATTGTCCTCTCGTCCGATCCTGCTCACGAACATCGCGTCCGCGCTCAGCGGCTACGCGGTGATCGGGGCGAGCGTGGTGTTGACGTTCCTGCTGCAGTCCGCGACCGGCTCGTCCCTGGTGGCTTTCGGTCTCTCCGCCGGACCGCTGCTGACCGGAGTCGTGCTGGTGCCCCGGGCGATCGGCCAGGCGTTCGGCGGGCCGCTCGCGACGCCGATGTCCCGGCGCTTCGGCCAGGTACCCGCGTTCACGGCAGGCATGGTGCTGGTGGTGATCGCGCTGGTCGGCTTGGCGCTCTGGCGGAACGCGCTGTGGTCGGTCTGTGTCGAACTGGCCGTGCTCGGCATCGGGTTCGGTGTGGCGATCGCGGTGATGGGCACCATCATCACCCTGACCGCGGACGTCGCCGAGACGAGCGTGGCGACCTCCATCAACTCGGTGCTGCGGCGTGTCGGAGGCGCGGTGGGAGCACAGCTCGGCGTGGCCCTGTTGGGATCGGTCGGCGGTGGCACCGACGTGCAGCCAGCCGCGCTCGGGTTCACCGTCGCATTCGGCGTCGCCGCGGGGGTGGCGTTCCTCGGGGCGGTGTGCACGCTGTTCATCACCCCGAATCGGTCGGGCGAATCCGCTGGAACGACGACCGTCCGAGGTACGACAGGCGCTTGACGCCGCACACGACGCGGCCAGGAAGTACCGCGGCGCACCCGGTCGATCCCCGCGCCCGCGAAGCGAGGGGTCACTCCGGTGCGTCGGTGCCGTCACCCGACGGAGACGCCCGGTCGCCCTTCTCGGCGCGATATGCGGCCCGACTCACCAGGTTCGACGCCGGTGGCAGCGTCACCACGTACAACACCGCCGCGAGCACCACCGTGGTGACCGACTCGACGTTCCCGATGTTCGCCGCGGCGCCGGCGAAGAGCAGCAGAATCCCCAGCGTCGACCCCTTGGCGAGGGCGTGCATCCTCGAGAACAGATCCCCGAAGCGCACCACGCCCAGTGCCGCGAGCAGCACGAGGACGGCTCCGAGCAGCGCGAGCGCCTCACCGATCATCGTGCTCTCCGTTCGATGTAGCGCGCGATCATGCCGTTGCCCACCGGGCCGATCACGGCCAGGGCCACCAGTGTGGGCAGAAAAGCCCCGGTCGCGGTGTGTGCGGCCAGCGTGGCGATCGTTCCCATCAGGACGACCAGGACGCCGTTCATCGCCACGACGCGATCGGCAAGCGACGGCCCCCGGATGAGCCGGAACACGAAGCCGCACGCCGCAAGGACCAGGATGATCTCGGTTGCCGTGGTCATGACGGGGTCTCCGGCGGGGCGGTCGCGGCGCGCGGTGTGTCACTGCGAAGGGCGGCCCGGACCAGCGTGTCGAGCCTGGTGATCGCCTCGAGGGCCGCGGCGGGATCGTCGAAACGCAGGAAATGAACCACGACCACGGCAGGATCCGCACTCGCGTCCACGGTGAGCGTGTCGGGGGTGAGGGCGATCACGTTCGCGAGCAACGAGACGACTTCCGGCGGGGCGTCATCCATGGGATAGGTGAGGATCCCCGTGCGGACCTCGCGGTTCGGAGTGAGGACTTCCCGGGCCACGACCACCGTCGATACCACCAGGTTCACGGCCAGGTACCCCACGAGACGCGCCATCGCGAACGGGCGCACCCCCAAGCCGGGCGTGAAGCGACTGCGCGCGGGCATGCCGACGAGGATCGCGACCGCCAACACCACCCCGGCGGCGATCTTGGCCGGGTCGAGACTTCCCCAGGCCAGGAGCCACAAGGCGACCAGGGCCACCACGCTCGCCAGGAACCTCATCGCCCGAGCACCGCGTGGACATAGGACTTCGGATTGCCGAGGTCGTGGGCCGCCCGATCGCTGAAGGAGTAGATGGGTCCGGCTGCCACCGCGATCGTCAAGGTCGCCGCGACGAGCACCGTGGTGGACACCAGCATCAACGGTGGCGCCCCGAAACGTTCGGATTTCGGTTTCCGGGTGGTGGGTGCGCGTGCTTCCGCAGGACCCCAGAACACGCCGATCCAGATGCGCATCGTCACATACAGGGTCAACAATCCGACGGCGAGCGCGACGGCGACGATCACGTACCGGTGCGCGCCGAAACCCGCGATGAACAACGCGAGCTTCGCGATGAAGCCCGAGAACGGGGGCACGCCGGCGATGCTCAGCGCCGGCAGGAGGAACAACAGCGCGATCAGGGGAGAGGTCTTCAGCATGGCGCCGATCCTGCTCAGTCGGCTCGACCCCCCGGCGTGCTCGATCAGCCCTCCCGCGCAGAACAATGCGGTGGTGACCACGATGTGGTGGACCATCGAGTACACCAGGGCTGCGATTCCGGCCAGTGTCCCGAAGCTCAGGCCCATGATCATGAATCCGATCTGGCTGACGATCGTGAAGCTCAGGATCCGTTTGAAGTCGTCCTGGGCGATGGCGCCGAGTACCCCGATCACCATCGTGAGTCCCGCCACCCACAACAGGACGCCCCTGGGGAGCTCCGGCGCGAACAACAACAACTGGGTCCGGATGATGGCGTACAGCCCGACCTTGGTGAGCAGACCCGCGAAGATCGCGGTGATCGGCGACGGTGTGATCGGGTAGCTGTCGGGCAACCAGAAGAACAGCGGGAAAATAGCGGCCTTGATGCCGAACACGCCGAGCAGCAACAGGGAGAACGCTTCCCGGACGCCCTCGGGAAGCGTGCCCATCTTCACCGACAGGTCGGCGAGGTTCAGCGTGCCCGTCGCCGAATACACCAGCGCCAACGCCAGCACGAACAGCGAGGAGGCGACCAGGCTGATCACGATGTAGGTCATTCCCGAGCGCACCTGAGCCCGGCGGCCACCGAGTGTCATGAGGACGTAACTGGCGCTCAACATCATCTCGAAGGAGACGAACAGGTTGAACAGATCGCCGGTCAGGAATGCCCCGAACACTCCCGCTGCCAGGACCAGATACACCGACTGGAACCCGACATGATTGCGTTCCGCGCCGGGTTCCCCGATCGCGAACAACAGCACCGCCAGCAGTACCACGGCGGCAACCACGACCATGAGCGCCGCAAAGCGATCGGCGACCAGCGCGATACCCATCGGTGCGGCCCAACCACCGGCGTGGGCGACCACCGTGCCATTCCGGTCGACATCGACGAGCAGAACGACCGCCGCGGCCAACGTCGCGGTGAGACAGACCAGGGAAACGATCCGTTGCACGATGCGCGACCGCCCGGTGAGGATCGAGACGGCGGCGCCGACCAATGGAACCACGATGATCAGTGCGGGAAGGCGACTCATTCCTCGGTCGCCTCCACGGGCTCGGGCATGGCCTCTTCCTGGTCGGTGACCTCTTCTCCCGGTGTCCGGTCCCGGCTCAGCAGCCGGTCGCCGACGTCGTCGGCCACCTCGTCGTCATCGGTGAGCTGCCAGCTCCGGTACGCCAGCGCGAGCAGGAACGTGGTCACCGCGAACGAGATCACGATGGCGGTGAGGGCGAGCGCCTGGGGGAGCGGGTCGCTCATGGTGTCCAGATCGATACCGACGATCGGCGGGAACCCGATCCGGCCCGACGCGATCAACAGCACGTTGGCGCCGTGGGTGAGGAGTCCCAAGCCGATGATGATGCGGCTGAGTTTGCGTTGCAGGACCAGGTAGGTGCCGAGCGAGAACAGCACCGCGGCGCAGGCGTCGAGCGCGATGGTCATGCGTCCACTCCGGACGAGTCGTCCCCGAATGCTTCCAGCGCCATCATCACGGTGCCCAGGACGGTCAGGTACACGCCCAGGTCGAAGACGAGCGCGGAGGACAAGGTCACCTCACCCAGGACGGGAGGATGCAAGGTGAGGTATCCCACCTGAAGGACCGGGTCGCCCAGCGCGAGCGGCAGTGTGGCGGTGACCGCGGCCAGGAAGAGCCCGGTGCCCAGCACCGTCCACGCTCGGACCCGCGACTGATTCCTGATCGCCGAGGTTCCCCCGGCCACGTAGCGCAGTCCGACCGCGGCGCTGGCGAGCAACCCGCCGACGAATCCGCCGCCGGGCTGGTTGTGTCCGGAGAACAACAGCCACAGCGACATCATCATGATCGCCGGAAAGATCACGTGGACCGTGCCGTCGACGAACACGATCCGACGGCGTCGGTCCTCCTCCGCAGCGGCCACCACGGACGGGTCGTCCCGGCGTGGCGGGCGCCGCCGGCCGGCGCGGGCGAGCGCCACCGCCCCGATGGCCGCCACCGCCAGCACCGTGATCTCGCCCAACGTGTCCATGCCCCGGAAATCGACGAGGATCACGTTCACGACGTTTCGACCGTGCCCGTCGGGGACGGCCCGCTCGATCATCCGGCCCGAGATCGTGGGAACCGACAGGCTGCCCTGGGAGATGAGGGCGAAGAAGAACACGGCGACGCCCACCAGTGCCGACAGCACGATTCTCACGGTGCGTCTGCGAGGCCCTGACTGCCGTTCGAAACGGGACGGCAGTCGGCGGAGGACCAACACGAACACCACGGTCGTCAGCGTTTCCACCGTCGCCTGGGTGAGGGCGAGGTCGGGGGCGCCGGACAGGACGAAAAGCCCGGCCATTCCATAACCGACCACGCTCAACAGCACGGCTGCCCCGAAGCGGTGCCGGGTGGCAGCCGCCCCGACCGCTGCGGCACACAGCAGCCCGACCAACGCCACCTCGGCCGGCGACCCGAACCTCGGCCAGCCCGGCCAGGGCGTGTCGGTCAGGAGCTTCCACACGGGGAACACCACTACGGCGGTGATGATCACCCCGGCGTACACCGGCAGCGAACCGTTCTGGACGATGCCGGTCACCCGCCGGGCGACGACGGCGAGACCCCGCAGCACCCACAGGTAGATGTCGTCTCCGGACGGCACCACCGCACCGCTCGCCAGTACCGGCTGGAGCGCCCGCCGTGCCCAGACGATGATGAGGCCGATCGTCAAGGTGACGAGTGTGAGCAGGAATGCCAGGTCGAAACCGTGCCATGCCGCCAGATGAAACGGGGATGGCCCCAGGCCCAACTCGGCGCCGGCCACACCGGCGATCCCGTCGAGTGAGCCGGCGAAAGAACCCAGGAGAACTCCCGCGACGGCGAGGACGGCCGCGGGGGTGACGAAACCTGCCCCGGGGGGTCTCGCGGTCGCCGGCCCGGCGGGAGCCGGGGCGGACGAGCCGAACGCGCCGATCCAGAAGCGGACGGCGTAGGCCACCGTGAGCGCGGAACCTGCCACGACGCCGACCAGCACGAACCAGTGTCCGTCGAAGCCGCCGTCGCGCAACGATGCGAAAGCGGTCTCCTTGGCCGCGAAGCCGGCGACCAAGGGAACGCCGGCCATCGATGCCAGCGCCAGTGCGGTCGTGACACGCATCGCCCGCCACGATCGTCCCAAGGGTGGGATCTCACCGATGCGGCGGGTACCGGTTCGACGGTCGATCACACCGACCACCATGAACAACGCGGCTTTGAAGGCCGCGTGGGCGACGAGGAGCATCCAACCGGCACGGGTGGCGCCCGGCGTGCCGACCCCGAAGAGCACGACCATTCCACCGAGCTGGCTGACGGTGCCGTGTGCCAACAACAGCTTCAGGTCGACCTGCCGAAGTGCCCGCAGGCCACCGAGCACCAGCGAGGCGAGCCCGACGGTCACCACCGCCGGGCGCCAGTACGGGGTCGAGGCGGCCATCGGCGCGATCCGGGCGATCAGATACACACCGGCGGTCACCATGGTGGCCGAATGAAGGAAGGCGCTCACCGGTGTCGGGGCTTCCATGGCGCCGGGCAACCACGAATGGAACGGGTACTGGGCCGATTTGGCGAACGCGCCGACGAGGATGAGCCCGATGGCCACTCCGGTTGCCGGTCCCGGGGGCACGCCCGATGACACGATCACTTCCAGGCTCGAGCTGTGGGCCGCCTGGGCGAGCAGCACCAGACCGCCGAGCATGGCGAACCCGCCGGCGGCAGTGGTGAGCAGCGCGCCGAGTGCGGCCGCCCGAGCCCGCGGCTGCTCGTGACGGAAGCCGATCAGGAAATACGAGGTGATCGTCGTGCCTTCCCAGAAGACGTACAACGCGAAGACGTTGTCGGCGATGACCAGCCCGAGCATCGAGCCGGCGAACAGCACCAGGAGCCCGGCCAACCACGGCATCCCTTCGGGTTCGGGAGCGAAGTAGCGGTCGGCGTAGACCAACACCAGGACGCACACCGCGCCGAGGAAGACCACC
>CAZEAV010000036.1:0-11817 GCA_964510215.1 uncultured Iamiaceae bacterium | reverse complement strand
CGGTGGTGGGGTCCCGCGACGGAGCGGCGCCCCGAACCACCGGCCACGCGGTCGAGGCTCGTTGCGGATCCAGGGCCGTTCCGCCACCACCCGGGCAAGCCCCGCGCCCGGATCCGGAGCGTCAGGAGTCGAATCGCCGGTCGACTCGGCACATTCGCCGGCTCACGCCTCGATAGCCGCGAGCAACAGCAGGAGATCGCGGGGAGCGGTCGGGTCCAGGCCGGTGAGTTCCCGGACCCGGTCGAGCCGCCAGGCCACCGAATTCCGGTGGAGGTGCAGTTTGGCCGCCGTCCCGGCCGCCGTTCCCACTTCGGCGAGCGTCCGCACGGTCTCGATCAACGACGCCCGATGGGACGCGTCGTGGTCCCGCAGCGGGCCGACCCGGGCACGGAGCAGCGACTGGGTCCGGCCACCCCAACCTTGCACCACGGCGGTCATCACGACATCCTCGAGCTGGACCATCCCGGTACGCCCGGTGCCGCGGCAGGCCGCGGCGACCTGGCGCACTTCTGCGCGTGCCGCGGCGATGTCGCGAGCTTCGACGGCCGGGGAGACCGCGAGCAGAGCGGGTCCGAACTCGTCCCGAAGGCTCGATGCCACGCTTTCCGGAGTGATGCGCCCCGGGACGGGGATCAGGACGATGATGTCCTTCCCGTCGAGGGAGACCGGGACGGGAGGTTCGCCGGGAGCGCCGCGGACCGTTCGATTCAGATGGCGGAACGTCGCCATGGACCGATCCGGAGCGGCGACGGCAAGGATCACCCGGTGCCGCTCGGCGCAACCCGGAGGCGTCGCTCCTGCGAGCAGGGACTCGATGATCGTCCGCGAACGTTCGACCCCGTCCAACTCGAGTAGATTCCGTTCGTCGATGTGTGCCTGGGCCACGGCCGTCGACACCTCGTCGATGTAGCGGAGGATCGATCCGGTGATCGCGAGCGCGGCGTCGAGATGCGTGGGTTGCGATGTGGTCGCGGCCAGGGCCTCCCACGCCACCGTCGCCCCGATCCGGTAGGCATGGAGCAGGTCGGCCAACGGGTGGCCCGAACGTGCTCGGACCCGGGCGGCGGCGCTGAACGCACCGAGCTCGCTCTCGGACGGGCCTCGCCGTTCGCGCACCCCGCGTACCCACGCCACCAGGTTCGCCCGGACCACGCTCACGACATCGTCGACCGAAGGTGCCTCCGGTGCGGTGTACATCGTGACCTCCCGGCGGATACGGATCGCGATTTCCGCGGCGAGATCGTCCAGGTGGTCGTCGAGCAGATCGAGCAGTTCCTCGACGCGCTCGCGGCCCACGGTCGCGAGCGACGCGCCGGCGAACTGCCAGGCACGAAGTTCCCCGGTGATGCGGTCCTCGGATTCGTCCGGAGCGCTCATCGTTCAGGAGTCTCCTAGGGCGGATACCGGTCGGTCATCATCAGCGGGTCGACGGTGGACCATGGCGCAACCCGGTTACGACAGAACATCGGCCGAGCCTACCGGCATGCGGAGACCGGAGCCTCCGATGAGGTCGGCGGCGGACGACCAGGGTGGCGGCTCGGTCGACGAAGGTCTTGTAGTCTTGATGGGGCATGCACGCCGATCCCGCGAACCGACCGTGAGCCCGGACCGCACCCCTGGCGCGCCCAATGCGGCCCGGGGTGTCGTGATCGTCGTGGTGGCCGGACTCGTGGGACTCTTCCTTTTGTACCGTGGCGGCTCTTCCGGGGTGCTCGCGTCCTCGGAACCGGCTCCCGCGCACGCAACCACGACCGTCGCGAACGTGCCGACCATCCCGGCGCCGACCACGACGGCCCCGCCGCCGTCCACGAGTCCGCCTGCGCAGGTGAGCGTCGCGATCTTCAACGCGACCGGGGGCAAGGTTCCGGGCGCGGCCGGCGACAACCGGAACAAGCTCACCCCGCTGGGGTACTCCCAGGTCACCATCAACGACTCGACCCCCGTGCCCAAGACCGCGGTGTACTACGCGAAGGGGTCCAAGGGTGATGCGTTGGCCATTGCCAAGGCGCTCGGCTACCACGCGAGCGTCGTCGCCCCTTCCAGCGGGGCCAAGAGCCTCCCCCCGGGAGCCCAGAATGCCGCGGTCGTGGTGATCATCGGTCAGGACGCCCCGAGCGGAACCGGGTGAGCGAACCCGCTGCGGGCTCCTGGCGGGGACTGGCACGGGACCTGGCCCACACCGCGGTGTTGACCGATTTCGACGGGACGCTCTCCGCGGTCGTGGTCGACCCCGAAGACGCGCGGCCGATCCCCGGCGCGGCCGCGACGCTGGAGGACCTGGCCCGCCGGGCGCACACGGTCGCGGTCGTCTCGGGCCGACCCCTCGATTTCCTCGAAGCGCACTTCGGCCCCGCGGTCACGCTCTCGGGCCTGTACGGCCTGCAGACCAGGACGGCCGGTGTCCGAGGCCAGCATCCCGACGCCGAACGCTGGCGATCGGTCGTGGACGCCACGGTCGTCGCCGCACATCGCGAACTGCCCGACGACGTGGGTGTCGAACCCAAGGGTCTGGCGGTCACGCTGCACTACCGCTCGGCACCGCGCCGGCAGGCGGAGGTGGAAGCCTGGGCGCAGTGCCGCTCCCGTGCAACCGGCCTCCGGGTCGCCGACTCGCGCCGCTCCGTGGAGTTGAATCCGCCGATCGAAGCGGACAAAGGCACCGTGGTCGCCGCACTCGCGTCACAGCCCGGCGTCCGCCACGCGTGTTTCCTGGGTGACGACCGGGCCGATCTCGATGCGTTCGCGGCGTTGGACGAGTTGCGTTCGGCCGGGTTGGACACCCGGTCCGTCGCGGTCCGCAGCTCCGAGACGCCACCCGAGGTGCTCACCGGAGCCGATGAGGTCGTGGACGGACCCCAGGCCGCGGTGGCGCTGCTGCAGGCGTTGCTCGATCCCGGCTGAGGCGTGCACCTCCGGCCCGGTAGGGGGCGGGGCGGCCTGTACTTCGGGCGTGCCGCTCGCCACGCCGACCAAAGGCTCAAACCAGCGCGGCGAGTTGGTCCGACAACCCGACCGGGGGGCGGCGGCCCCCGGGGGCGGCGCGCCCCCGCCGGCCCCCCGCGGCGCGCTCGTCGGGATCGGTCCCGAGCAGTTCGTGCAGCACCCGCGCGGTCTGGGTGATGTCATAGGGGTGCACCGCGGCCGCGTCGGATCCGAGTTCCTCCCAGGCGCCGGCGCCCGGGCTCAACGCCAGCAGGGCGTCACGATCGCTGAGCAGCATGGCTTCTTTGGCGACCAGGTTCAGACCGTCCCGGATGGAGTTCACCAGCACCACGTCGGCGCGGGCCAGAGTCGCCACCGAGGTCGGGAAATCGTCCGTGGTGTCCAACAGGATCGGCGTCCAATCCGGTGTCGACCAGCGGGCGTCGATCTCCGCCACGCACGCCTCGGTGGCCTCGCGGTACGCGACATAGTCCGGATTCGATTCTCGTGACGGGTACACCGACGCCGCGAACGTCACCTGGTTCCGCCACTCCGGGTGGGTCTCCAACAGCACGTCGAATGCGGCGAAACCGCGGACGAGGTTCTTGGACAACTCGATCCGGTCCGACCGTGCGATGAGCAGACGGTCGCCCAGGACCTGCTCCAGGCGGTCGGTCGCCGCGGCCGCCGCGGCGGAGGCTTTCGTCGCGGCCAGGTCGTCGCGGTCGGGGCCGAGCGGTGCGACGAAGGTCGCCGGCGGGTCGATCCCCTCGGCCGCGCAACACGCGTCGAACGCATCACGCCAGCGTGAGGTGTGGAAGCCGCACGCGTCGTGACCGGCCATGGCGCCGAGCAGCTCGCGGCGCACCGGGTCGGGCAGGACCGCGAACATCGAGGGTTCCGCGAACGGCGTGTGGGAGAAATGGGCGGTGGCCAGGTCATCGCGTCGTTCGGCGAGCATCGGACCCATCAGGGCGAGGTGGTAGTCCTGGATCATCACGGCCGCGCCCCTGGGCGCGAGCCGGGCGACGAGATCCGCGAACGCCCGGTTGACCCGTCGGTAGGCGTCCCAGGCGGCGAACCACGCCGGGTCGAACACCGGTTGGCTCGCCAGGTCGTACAGGTGGTGGTGGATGTACCACAGCGTGCGATTGCACACGAGGTCATAGGACGCCCCGAGGTCGGCCGCGTCGACGGCGGCGAGTACCGAATGGATGCCGTCGATCTCGCTCGCCCGCCACGGGGTCTCCGACCCGGCCGACGCAGGGTCGGGCGATGCCGCGATCGCGGCACGGTCGTCGTCGGAGAGTGCGGCCGCCACCCAGAGGCGCCCTCGTGCGCGCAGCAGCGGGGTGAGGCCCGAGACCAGTCCGCCGGCGCCACGCTTGGCGACGAGCTCACCGCCCTCGTCCCGGTGGAACGACACCGGGCCCCGGTTCGACACCACCACGATCGGCCGCTCGTCCATGCCGGACGAGGATAGAACCCTCCTCGGTGCCGCCGAACCGGAACGCGCCGAGCGGTGTCGGCCAGACTGGGCGGGTATGCGTGTGCTGGCCGCTCCGGACAAGTTCCGTGGCACGGCTCGTGCCCCGGAGGTGGCCGCGGCGATCGGGGAGGCCGCGTGGGAAGCGGGCTGGGACTGTGTCGAGGTTCCGTTCTCGGACGGGGGCGAAGGGTTGCTCGACGTGTTCGGCGGGCCCAACCGCACCACCGAAGTGCACGGTCCACTGCGTCGACCGGTGGCCGCACCGTGGCGCCTGTCCCGGGGCCGCGCGGTGATCGAGATGGCTGCCGCTTCGGGTCTGGAGCTCGTCGGTGGCGCCGAGCACAACGACCCGGTCGCCGCGGACACCACCGGGACGGGCGAGCTGCTGCTCGCAGCCGTTCAGGCCGGTGCCCGGCGGATCATCGTGGGATTGGGCGGTTCTGCGACCACCGACGGTGGAATGGGCGCCGTGCAGGCGGTGGCCGACCCGGCGCGTCTGGCGGGCGTGGAGCTGATCGCCGCGTGCGACGTGGCGATCCGCTTCGGCGAGGCGCCCGCGCGGTTCGCACCGCAGAAAGGCGCGGGCGACGCCGAGGTCCGGTTCCTCGAACGGCGCCTCGCGGCGACGGCCGAGCACTACCGTGAGCACTTCGACGTGGACGTGGAACGGGCCCGGTTCGCGGGAGCCGCGGGCGGCCTCGCGGGCGGGTTGGCCGCGTTGGGTGCGGAGTTGGTGTCCGGGTTCGAGGTCGTCGCCGACGAGGTCGACCTCGACGCCGTGCTGGACACGGTCGACCTCGTCGTCAC
Source organism: uncultured Iamiaceae bacterium (assembly GCA_964510215.1). Taxonomy (GTDB): domain Bacteria; phylum Actinomycetota; class Acidimicrobiia; order Acidimicrobiales; family Iamiaceae; genus JAFDWI01. The sequence goes on along the minus strand of CAZEAV010000036.1, from coordinate 6,599 downwards.
CGGCGAGGGTTTCGTGGACGCGGCCTCCTATGAGGGCAAGGTCGTGGGCGGGCTGGTCGCCGAGGCCGCATCCCACGACGTGCCGGTTCTCGTCGTCGCGGGGGACTGTTTCGACGGAGTCGCCGAGCGAGCCGAAACCGTGTCGCTCACCGGACGCTTCGGCGCCGAACGGGCGATGTCCGACCCGCTGGGCTGCGTCCGTGAGGTGGTCGCGGGCCATCTCCGGACCCGATGAGGAGATCGGGTGCACTTCGTCGAACCTGCTCCCAGGCCGGTATCCTTCGAGGCCGAGCGCATCCGCGAGTACGCACCGAGTCAACCGTCCGAGGCATCCACCATGACTGTCACTGTCCGAATCCCCACCACGCTCCGCACCCTGACCGGCGGCGCTTCCGAGGTCGAGGTCGACGGAGCCAAGGTCTCGGAAGTTCTCGCGAACCTCGAGGCGGCCCATCCGGGGTTCTCCGCGCGGATCCTGGACGATTCGGGCACCCTGCGCCGATTCGTCAACGTCTTCGTCGCCGACGACGACATCCGGTTCCTCGACGGACTCGACACCCCGGTCACCGAAGGGGCGACCGTGTCGATCATTCCGGCGGTGGCCGGAGGCTGAGCCTCCCTCGCCGACGGTCCGGCGTGGGGGACCCCCGGGGCGCGCTCATGTCCCGGCGACCCCCTCCGGTTCGCCGGGACATGATGCCTTCACCGCCGGTGCGACGGTGCTCCCTCGCCACCCTTCCTTCAGCCGCTGCGAGGCCTGACCTCGGAATCGACCATGATCTGAGCATCGTCGGCACGTCGCCCCATCTTGAGACGTGCCGGCGGAAATGAACCGTGCGGCCTAGGCCATATGGTCCGGTTTCGACCAGCTCTGGGTCCGATGACCCAAGCCGCGGACGGTCTCGGGGTCGGCACCGGTACGTGCCCGTCGGCATGCCGCGTGCCCGGCGCCCGGTCCGATGCGCGCAATGCCGAGGAACGTCGGTACCCTCCCCGGCATGGCTGCTCCCGCAATTCCCTCTGAGGGCCGTGCGGTCCTCCACCTGTTCTGCCAGGTCGGCGCCGGGACCGACCGGTCGGCGCTGGCCCGGGCCGTCGAGGCCGCGGAGAGCGACGACATCAGCGTGGTACCCGTTGCCATCCAGGGACACAAAGCCGACGTGGCGCTGATGATCATCGGTCCCGACTGGTGGCGGATCCGCCGTCTGCAGAGCGAGGTCCGAGACGCCGGTGCAACGGTCGTCGATTCGTACGTGTCGCTCACCGAGGTGTCCGAGTACGCGCAATCGAGGCCCGAGGAGTATCGGCAGGCCAAGCTCTATCCCGACCTGCCGCCCGAAGGCTTGTCGAACTGGAGCTTCTATCCGATGTCCCGAACCCGCGATGTGGGTGCGAACTGGTATGCGCTGGACTTCGACGAACGCCGGCGGCTGATGGGCGAGCACGGAGGGACGGGGCGCAAGTACCACGGCCGGGTCGTGCAGTTGATCACCGGCTCGAGCGGGCTCGACGATTACGAGTGGGGCGTCACGCTGTTCGCGAAGCATCCCGACGACATCAAGGAGATCGTCTACGAGATGCGCTATGACCGGGCGTCGGCGATCTATGGCATCTTCGGTCCGTTCTGGGCCGGCACCGTCGGCACGTTGGACGAGGTGCTGGACGCGGCGGGCGTGGCATGAGCGTGGACACCAGCACAGACCTGGGTCTCACCGGGTCCGAACCCGACACGAAGCTGGGCGCCCTGCGCGATCGCCTGGTCGAGATCGCCCCGGTGGTCGTGGCCTTCAGCGGCGGCGCGGACTCCGCGCTTCTGGCCGAAGTCGCCCACCGGACGCTGGGATCCGAGGCCGCGCTGGTGGTGACCGCGGTGTCGCCGTCGCTGGCCTCCATCGAGCTGGCCGACGCCGCGTCGCTGGCCGACGAGCGTGGTTGGAACTGGCAGGCCGTGGACACCGACGAGATGGAGAATGCCGCTTACCGGTCGAACGACGCGCTGCGCTGCTACCACTGCAAGGATGCGCTGATGGACGCCCTCGCCCCGATCGCCGCACCGATCGGAGCGACGGTGGTGCTGGGTGTGAACACCGACGATCTGGGCGAACACCGTCCCGGGCAACGGGCGGCGGCGGCGCGGGGGGCGCTCTTTCCCATGGTCGACGCCGGATTGACCAAAGCCGAGGTGCGGGCGGTTTCCCGGGAGCTCGGACTGCGGTCTTGGGACAAACCCGCCGCGGCGTGTCTGGCTTCGCGCCTTCCCTATGGCACCCCCGTCACCCTGGAGCGGCTCTCGGAGGTGGAACGGGCCGAAGCCGCGTTACGTCGGATGGGTTTCGACGAGCTGCGGGTACGCCACGAAGGAGCACTCGCCCGGATCGAGGTGCCGCCGGCGCGTTTCGGAGAGCTCATCGAGGCGCGCGAGGAGATCGTCGCCGCGGTCAAAGGGGCCGGGTACGCGGCCGTGACCATGGACCTGGAAGGGCTGCGCTCGGGCAATCTGAACGACCGGCTCTGAGCAGCGGCGCGGGCAGTCCGGCCGGGCCGGTGTCGGCCCGGTGAACGGGGCCCGGGCGCGGCGTGCCACGCCGACTGTGGCCCTCGTGCTTTCAGATCACCGTCCGGCGGCCGATAGGGAGGCCCTATGGCGCGCAATCGGAACATGGCCCGCAAACCCAAATCGCGCACCCGCGTCGCGCTGGTCAGGGTGCTCGGCGTGGTCGTCGTGCTGGTGCTCATCGAGTTCGGTACGCGGGGATGCGTCGACTGGGTCGGCTCACGGTCGATCAAGACGAACACCGTCGGTGTCCGTGACGTCTCGATCGAGGCCGGGGATGCTCCGACGGCCTGGTATTACGGGATTCTGGGTTATGTGTCGAACGGATCGATCGCCCTGCACGATCTCACGGCGACGCCGGTGAACGTGGCGAAACTGACGGTGTCCGCCGACCGGCTGAACATTTCGCGCTGGTCCATGATGTCGGGCAAGGCCAGGATCACCGGCACCCCGCCCTACCGGGTGAGCGCGTACCTGTCGCCCCGGAACCTGGGCGACTATCTGAACGCCACGGTCCGGTTCCAGGCCGGGTATCTCTCGGCCACCATCGAAGGCCACAACATGGACGTGAAACCCAAGCTCGTCGCGCGGAACATCGTGATCTCGGATGGTCACAACTCCTTCAGGGTGCCGCTTCCCGGTCGTGACATCCTTCCCTGCACGCCGGAGAACATCGGCGTGGGGTACGGCATCGTGGCGTCCTGTGAGAGCCGACGGCTGCCCCCGGTCCTCGCGAAGGCGACCGACTGAGCATGTCGGCGTCCCCCGACGAGCAGTATCGGGCCTGCACCGACGCGCTCCTCGAGGCCCTGGACGCGGCGATCGAGGGATGGATCCGGCGCGTCGTGGAAGCCCGCATTCCCCGTGATTGGGGAGACGATCGACGTGCGGACATCGACGCCGAGCTGGGCGCGGTGGCCCGACAGATCCACGAAGGTGTGCTGCCGCGTCTTCGGGACCTGCTGACCGCCGACGTCGACCAGCAGCACACCGGCCCCCTCGACGTGCTGCGAACCAGCGTGGGACCCGCGAACCGGCTCCTCGCCGAGGCCGGCGTCCCCGAGGTGCAGCGGGACCCTTTCACCGCGGAGCGGTTCCCAGAGGATCCCTACGATCTCGGCCCGGCGAACTTCGACGACGTCGACGCGTCGCTGCACGACCCGGGACTGGAGTGGGGGGCGGCCAAAGCCCATGTCGTCCTCGCCCGTCACAAGGGCACCTGAGATCGTTCGTACAGCCCTGCTCGGGTCGTCGTCGTCCGGACCGGGGTCCGCCCGGTCGGCGCCGGTCGTTCAGTCGGTGTCGAAGCGATGCCAGCCCGCGTCGGTGATCGACCGGGACTCGAAGAACAGGCAGTCCTCGGGGCAGGCGAAAGGAGCGGTTTCGTTCGCCCCGACCCGGCAACGTTGCACCACCTCGCCTTGCGAGGTCGTACGGGTGGAGTAGTGGCGGCAATCCCGGCGAACGGACACGACGACCAGTGTGCCAGATTTGCCCCGGCGGTAACCTCGCCGTGATGGACCACAAGCCACTCTCCGAGGCCGACCTCATCCGCTGGTCCGAGGCGCTGGCGGGGATCGCCCGTACCGGCCTCGCGTTCACCGAGAGCCTGTACGAACAGGAGCGTTACAACGAGGTCCTGGCGGTGGCCGGTGACATCCGGGCCCAGGCAGAGGACATCGCCGAGCCGAGCGAGAAGATCGACGAATGGATGCGCGACGTCGGCAAAGGGGTCGCGGGCTACGTCACCCCCAAGATCGCCATCGGTGCGGCGGTGAGGAACGAAGACGGTGAACTGCTGTTGATCAAGCGCGCGGATTCGGGATTCTGGTTGTTCCCGACCGGCTGGGCGGACATCGGCTATTCGGCCGCCGAGATCGTGGTGAAAGAGGTGGCCGAGGAGACCGGGATCGCGGTCGAGGTCGAGCGCCTGATCGCCGTGATGGACGGGATCCGCCAGGGGATCACGCGCGTGCCGTTGTACTCGTTGCTGTTCCAGTGCCGCGCGGTCGGGGGCGAGCTGGAGCCCCACCCGCTGGAGACCGCGGATCTGGGATGGTTCGCGCGCGATGCATTGCCGTCACCGCTGGCCGGGCAGGGGTCCTGGGGCGACCGGGTGTTCGACGCGTTCGAAGGCGGCGAGGTCCAGGTGTACTTCGAACCACCACGGGCCGAACCGTGGAGGCAGCGGTGATCGAGATCCGCGAGGTCGCCGAGGTGACCTCGGACCTGGTCGCTGCGTTCGAGCGCCTGACGCCCCAGTTGTCCTCCTCGGCGGCGCCGCCCACGGCAGGGGAGCTCGCGGTCATCGTCGAAGGCGATGCCACGGTGCTCCTGGTCGCGGTGGACACCGAGCGGACCGGCGAGTCGGCCATCGTCGGCTCGATGACGCTCGCGGTCTTCAGGATTCCCACCGGGACGAGGGCCTGGATCGAGGACGTGGTCGTGGACGAGCGTGCCCGCGGCGCCGGGGTGGGCGCGGCGCTGAACTCCGAGGCGCTCCGGATCGCCGCCGAGCGGGGCGCACGGTCGGTCGATCTCACCTCCCGGCCGAGCCGGGAAGCCGCCAACCGCCTGTACCGGCGGCTCGGGTTCGTCCCGCGGGAGACGAACGTGTACCGCTATTCCCCGAGTCAGGCCTGACGCACCCGGTCAGCTCGCGGGGTCGAGGCGCCGGATCGTGCCGTCCAGCGACAACAGGTACACCTCGCCGCGGGCGTCCGTGCCGAAGGAGATGACCTGGGACGCGCCCGCGGTCGCGGGAAGGGCACGGTACGCGGTGACGTGGCCGATCCCGTCTGCCGGGGTGGTGGCCCGGAGCGCATCCACCCCGGAGCGGCACAGATCCGAGTACAGGTACGCCCCGACGAGGGAAGGGATCGCGTGGCCGCGGTACACCACGCCGCCGGTCACCGCGCACGCACCGCTCTGGTGGGAGATCTCGAAGATCGGCGGCACGGTCGGCCCTTTCACCCGGTCGCGGACGAACAGCTCGGTGCCCTCGTAGCCGCTCCATCCGAGGTTCGCTCCCGCGGAGATGTCCCCCGCGGGCAGCCGGTCGATCTCTTCGAGCTTGTTCTGGCCGACGTCGCCGATCCAGAGGTCACCGGACGCGGGATCGATCGAGAAGCGCCACGGATTCCGCAGACCGGAGAACCAGATCTCGCTTCTGGCCGTGCCGTTCGACGCGTCGGGATTGTCCGGGGGTATCGAGTACGGCCGGTTGGCGGTGGGGTGGGTGGGATCGATCCGGAGGATCTTGCCCAACAGCAGGTCGGGATTCTGGGCGTGGGAATCGGGGTCGTCTTCCGGGCCGCCGTCGCCCAGGCCGATGTAGAGGTACCCCTTGGCGTCGACCGCGAGATCGCCGCCTTTGTGGATGTCGGTGCCCATCTGGTCCACGCCGAGCAACGTCTCGGGCGTCCCGAGGGTGGGGCCGTTCGGGGCGTCGGAAACCGGCACCTCGACGATCCGGGAGTCCCCGTCACGCACGGTGTAGCTCACGTACAGCGTGTTGCCGTCGCGGCTGAACGCGAGGCCGAGCAGTCCTTTCTCGCCGTCGGTGGTGATCTGTGCGGTCAGATCCAGCAGCGAGCCCTGATGGATCGTCAACGCCCCGGTCGCCGCGTCGATGGTCACCAGCCGGACGAGTCCGGCGCGCTCGGCCAGGAACAGCTCGTCGGGGTGGCCGGGACGTGCGACGAGGGCCATCGGCGCGTCCGCGTGCGCGACCGTCGTGAGCTTCACGTGGACGTTCGCCAGTGAGTGGTCGTTCGGCGGCCGGGTCACCGACGGGAAGGTGCCGTCGGCCAACGTGTCGGGCGTACGCAACGGTCCAGGCGCCGTCGTCGTGGCTGCAGACGCCGACGTGGCGGGCACCGATGTCGTCGTGGTGGATGCGGCCGTCGTGGTCGTGGTCCGGCGCGGTCGGTGATCTGATCCGGATCGCGCGCTACTGCCGCACGAGCTGACGACCGCGGTGGTCAGGCATCCCAGTGCCAACGCCGCGGTGACGGTCCTGGCCCGGCGGGCGCCGCGGCTCATG
>CAZEAV010000035.1:0-12104 GCA_964510215.1 uncultured Iamiaceae bacterium | reverse complement strand
CCGCGCTCCCATGGGAGCACCGCCGTCGCCAGCCGACCGACGTGTCCGCGGACAATTCGGCTCGACAGTGTGCCGGTCAGGCTTCATCGGGTGAGTGCGGATGCCGGGCAGGTGAGCGCAGTTTGCCCACATTACAGCGACAATTGCATCGTTTCGTGATGTGGTTGTCGCTGTAACGTGGACAAGCGAGACCGACACCGTTGACCGGACACGCCAACGGGACGGCACTTTGCGCGCTCCCCCGGGAGCGCGCAGGCCGTCCGGCTCGTGCCGAAAGAAGGACCGGTGGGCACCGACCGTCGTCCGACTCCATCGGTAGATCAACTGTCTACAAGCCGGTAGGATGCCGCCATGGCAACCACCACGATCCGGGTCGAGGTGTCCACACGAGATGCCCTGGCCGAGCTCGCACGCGAGCGCAACATGACCCTCGGCGACACCGTCCGGGATGCCGCCGAGGCACTGCGACGCGCCCGCTTCGCCCGTCGCACGGCCGACGCCTATGCCCGTCTCCGCGCCGACGACGACGCATGGGCGTCCTATACCTCAGAGGCAGAAGCGACCGCGGTCGGCGATGGCCTCGGTCGATGAACTCTGGATCGTCGACTTCGGAGAGCCCTGCCCGTCGGAACCTGCCTGGCACCGCCCGGCTCTCATTGTCGGTCCTGCACCGGAATTCGGTACGGAGCTCCCGTTCGTCATCGTCTGTCCGTTGACGACCACCTTTCGCGACCTCCCCACTCACGTCGAAATCGAACCCGAGCGCGGGTCCGGCCTCGACGACGTCAGCTATGTGCAATGTGAACTGGTCCGGTCGGTCGGACGTGGTCGTCTGGTACATCGCACCGGAACGCTCGACGCGGAACGATCGTTTGTCGTCCACGACGTGCTGAAGATGCTGCTCGGCCACTGAGTCCGACTCCACGACCAGGCCATGCCTTACCGGTGCGGTCTTCGCTCTGACATGACATGACATGACTCAGCGAGAACAGAGTCGTCGACGATGACCGACTCGACCGACCTCACGACCCGCGCCAAGCATCAAATAGGTTCGAATTATCGCACAAGATGCGATATTCTGCACTCGGTGCGATTGATCGCACACGAGTTGAGGACATTCCATGGACGTTTCGATGCCGATCACAACCGTGGTGCCGAGCCTTGACGGCCCGGTTCTCGCTGCGCTCGCCGCGACGACGAAGCCGATGACACTCGGCGCGGTGCATGAGCGAGCCGGGCGCGGGTCGAAGTCCGGGGTCCGCTCGGTGCTGCTGAGGATGGTTGCCGAGGGTCTTGTGCGGGCGGTCCCCGGGGGGTACGTGCTGAACCGCGACCACCTCGCGGCGCCTGCGGTGGTGGCGCTCGCCAACCTCCACGGCGAGTTGACTCAGCGAATTCGCGCCGCAGTCGACGAATGGCCCATCGCCCCGGCACTCGTCGGGCTGTTCGGCTCGGCTGCCCGTCGAGACGGCGACCCCACAAGCGACATCGACCTGCTCGTCGTCTCCAGTGACCCAGACCTCGACGAGCGCGCGCACGACCTGTCAGAACAGGTCCGTCGCTGGACCGGCAACCGCGCTCAGGTCATCGGCCGCTCACCCGAGGAGATCGCAAGACTCCGGCAAGCCGAGGAGCCGATCGTCGCCGAGTGGTCACGCGATCTCATCGTCGTCGCGGGCGACCGTTCGTCGCTGGGCAAGGCAGCGTGATGGCTCGGCCGAAGATGCGCACGCAATCGTGCGACCGGCGTGCCGCACTCAGTCGTCTCGCCCAGGCGGAGGCGTTCCTTCTGGCAGCGGAACTGCTCGTCGACGACGACAGCGACGAGGCAACCTCGAGTGTCGCGGCATCGCTCGCCGTGCTCGCCGGTATCGCCGCATCGGATGCGGCCTGCTGCGCTCGGCTCGGGATCCGCGCCCGAGGCCAGGCCCACGCCGAGGCAGTTTCGTTACTCGGCAGCGTCGACCCAGGTGGAACCAGCATGGCGAAGGATCTCCAACGCCTCTTGAACCGAAAGGATGACTCCCAGTACGGCCTCACACTGGTCGCGTCACCCGATGCTGCCCGAATGGTCGGCTGGGCGAAACGGCTGCTCCGCCTCTCCCGCGAGGCTGTCGAGGCGTAGCACTGGGCGAGGCAACTTGGCACCGGGTCCCACCTCCTCCCGCTGAGCCGACTAGAGCTTCGTATCGAACTCGAGGATCACGGACAGCGCGTACGTGATCTCGGCCATCGTCGATGGGTCGACCGAACCGATGCGCCGGATCAGTCGATGAGCCGAGACCGATCGGATTGCCTGCGGGATCGCACGGCTGGGTCGCCCCACACCGGCCTCGGCGCCCAATTCGATCCGCAACTGTGATGGGGCCCGCGAACTCGACACCGGGATGATGACGACGAGGTCGGTCGCCTCACCGGTCCGCAGCGCGTCGGTCGAGGCGACGATGGCGGGTCGGGTCCTACCTGGTTCGCCGGCACGCGACGCACCGAACGCAACCAGCCACAACTCGCCTCGATAAGGCGACTCAGTCAAGGCCGTCTTCGAGGGTCTCGTCCCAGTCGGCGAGTTCCTCGGCCAGCTCCGGATTCGACCGGTCGGCGAGCTGGGCGGCTCGTTCGCTCTCCAGCGCTTCGCTGCGTCGGCGCTCGTCGGCGATGCCTGCCAGGAACGAGCTCAGCGAGGTCCCTTGGGCACGGGCCTGTCTCGCGAGTTCGTCGCGAGTCCGCAGCGACACGCGGATCGTGGCGGTCTGCTGTGCCATGGACACATTGTAGCGACACATGATGGCGCCATGGAGCCCACCACGATCGGCGTCGAGGCGTCGACTCGAAATGTTTCGGTCGCTCTGGCACTCGCACGCGGAACCCAACATGACCCTCGGCTGTACCGCTTGAGATGCCGCCGAGGCACAACGCCACGCTGGAGGGCTTTTCAGGCGAGCAACTCGATCGCGCAGCGGGGTCCGGGGCTGCGCGCAATGCGTGCGTCGCTGGTGACGAGCGACGTTGCACCGGTCGCCTCTGCCAACGCAACGTAGGTCGCGTCATAGGCCGAAAGGTAGTGGCGCAACTCCCAGATCCGCTGTCGGACGCTGGTGATGGGTAGGCGCCGGAGAACCAGCTCCTCATGAGCGCCGCGTGCCCGCTCCGCGTCCGCCGATGGAAGCGAACCGGTGCGTTCGAGTCGGGCCAGGGTGTGCAGCACCTCGCTCTCCAACAAGTGTGGGCAAGCGAGTTCCTCGTTGCCGATCCCACCAAAATCTGCCTTGCCCACCAGCAGGTCGACCACCGCGCTCGCGTCGATGATCTTCAACAACTCCGGCCCTCGTCGAGCGCGGCGAGGATCTCCGAGCGATCCACGGATGTGCACATCGACCGGCGAACCTCGCTGGTCACTCTGAAGTTGTGGTCGTGCACATCGGCCAAGTGCGCCAGGCGGTCGAGCTCACGGCGTAGGTAGTGCGTGAGCGAGAGGCCTTGGGCCGCGGCGGCATCGACGAGCGTCGCATGCACGTCGTCGGGAACTCCCCGGATCTGGATGACCTTGCTCATGAGTGCAGCCTAGGCAACTGGGCGCAGGTTGCACCCATAGGTCTGCGGCGGTGCTGTCGACCTACCTCCACGGCGAGTTGACTCAGCGAATTCGCGCCGCAGTCGACGAATGGCCCATCGCCCCGGCACTCGTCGGGCTGTTCGGCTCGGCTGCCCGTCGAGACGGCGACGCCTCCAGTGACATCGACCTGCCCGTCGTCTCCAGCGCCCCGGATCTCGACAACCGCGCACACGACCTGTCAGAACAGATCCGTTGCTGGACAGGCAACCCCGCGCACCTCATCGGCCGAATCCCCCAAACGGGGATTTCCAGCGCGCCCGGAGGGACTCGAACCCCCAACCTTCTGATCCGTAGTCAGATGCTCTCTCCAATTGAGCTACGGGCGCTCAGCAATTCGCCACGTTACCGCACCGGCAGCCCAGGGACAGAGGCCGTTCCGCCGATCCGTCGCCTCACTCGCCCACCAGGCCATTGGCCGCAGCGAAGGGATCCCACGCCGCGTCACGATGCCAGTCGTACTCGATCTGTCGCGCCAGATCCTCCGCGAGCGCCGTGCCGTGCAAATCGGCGATCACTGCCAGGGTCATGTCGATACCCGCAGCGACCCCGGCGGAGGTCCACCGGTCGCGATCGTGCACCCAGCGCGCCTTGGGCACCCAGGTCACACCCGGCCCCCGGCCGGTGACCCAGGCGAACGCCCGCTTGTTCGACGTGGCCCGGTAGCCGTCCAAGAGCCCCACACTCGCCAACAGACCGGCCCCGGTGCACACCGAGGTGACGAGCGACGCGCCGGCCGACCATTCGACGAGCCAGTCACAGAACCCGGAGTCGTCCGCGAGCCTTCTCGTGCCCCGCCCACCGGGCACCATCACGATGTCCACGCTCGGCGCATCCGCCCGACCGACGTCGGCGACCAGCGCCATCCCCTGCGCGCTGCGAACCGGGCCCGCGTCGGGACCCACCAGGGACACCTCGAAATGATCGGACAGATTGCCGTAACACTCCAGGGGCCCGGCGACGTCCAACAGCTCGAAGTCGTCGAAGAGCACCACCCCGACACGTCTCGGTTGCGCGGTCATGGCCGAATCCTGACAGAACGCCGTCCGGGGTGCGCCATGATTTGCCCCGGATCGCGCGGAGGGGCGGGGCCGACGTGCCCGTCCGTGGCCGGGTCGCCACCCGGAACGGTCGCGATGACCTGCACTTCTTCAGAACAGTTGTTCGGCCGCGGAGATCGTGGTTCACTGGGCCGATGCCGAGGGTGCGGGACAGAACCGATCGCGCACCCACTCACCCACAAGCACCACGCCCCGCCGCCGTGCGCGTCACCGTCGCGGGACGCGCCATCCTGGCACTCACCCCCGACGACGGCCGCGTCCGGGTGCACCTGGTGATGCCGGGCATCGATCGCACCGTCGAGGTCACCGGCGCCCCGGCGACCTCCGTGCACGCCCTCCGCGACGCCGCAGCGCGCGCCCGGATCAATCCCAGCAGGGTCGAAGCCGACGCCCGGGGCGCCCTGGAGGCGATCGCGGCCGTCGCCGGGGCCTGGCGGCCCGAGGGCGATGCATCACTGCTGACGCGTTTCGGCGGCGCGTCCTATCCACTGCTGGCCGCCGCATACGCCGCCGGCGCCGGGCCCATCGGCGACGTCCCCCGTTGGGCCGACGCGCTGGTCGCCTCGCCCGACCCGAGAACCGCGGCGCACCTGGCGTTCACCGGCCGGGCCACCCGCCCGGTGGTCGCCGCGCTCGCCCGCTCACTGGTCCGCATCGACGCGGCGCCGGTGGATCTGTCGCGCCTCGCCCTCGCGCTGATCGGCCGCGACGTGCTCGAGCCCGACCAGCTCGCCACGGTGCTGACCGCGACCGGCCCGGCGTGGCCGGTCGCGTCCCTCCCGACGCCCGGACAACTCGCCGGCGCCCGTACCGCCGCGTCGCTGTGGGGGACCGAACGGACGCTCGGGTATCTCACCCAGGCCGCGGCCGACGACGCGGCCCGACGTCTGCTCGGCGAGTGCGCCACGCAGGCAGTCGAGCTGTCCACCCACGCGCCGATCCAGCTCCCGGCCACCCTCACGGAGCTGCGCGACGCCTACCGCACCCAGATCCGCACCGCGCCGGCCGAACTCCCCCGGCTGCCGGTCGATGCCACCCGCCACCGCGGCCCGACGCGTACCGAAGACCCCGATCAGGCGCCGGTGGCCTACGGCATGTTCCACCCGCCCAGGGTCCGGTGCCGGACGCCGCTGCGTGATGCCACGCCGATTCCCCACCCACGCTGGCTCACCACGCTCGAGGGGACGACCGCGGACGGGTTCGGGTTCATCCTGGCCCACACCTGTGGGGACCTGGTGCGCTGGGCCCGGACCATGGCCAACTGTCTGGACACCTTCGGCCCCGCCGCGGTCCAAGGGGCGAGCCATCTCGTCGGCGTGACGAACTCGGGGCAACTGCGCTACGTGCTGGAGATCGACCCGGACCGGCGGATCCGCCAGTTCTCCGGGCGCGCCAACCGTGCGGTGGACCGCACCGCGCACGATGCGATCGTCTCCCACCTGCACGCCCTCGACGTACTCGTGTGAAGCGTCGACCCAACCGGCCGACCCGTCGACAAGACGCTGACGATCCCCTCGTCACGTTCGCCACCGCATTCCGTTTCCGTGCGGCCGACCGGAGCCGGACAATACGCAATTTTGCCGATAGCACGCGCGCCTCTGTCGGTGGACAATAAACCCGCACCCACCCGTGAACCAATGAGGAGCGATCATGCGCAGAGTTGTCCCCAGATTCCACCCGGCCAGACTGCTGGCCGTGGGTGCCGTCGGCGCCATGGGTCTCGCCGTCGTCGGGTGCGGTAGCTCGTCGGGAACGGCCAAGAGCGCGTCACCCACCGCGAAGGGCTCGGCGACCACCGCGGCGATGGGCAACATGGGCTCGACCACGTCGATCGCCAAGGCGAAGCAGGCCGCGTCGCTGCCCACGTTCGAGATCGACGCGTCGATGCCCTACAAGTACAGCTTCCCGACCAGCGAGGCGCCGTCGGGGTATGTGACCGTGAAGCTCGTCAACAACGACACGCAGATGCCGCATCAGGCCCAGCTCGTGAAGCTCCACGACGGCGTGAGCTTCGCCAAGTTCAAGTCCGATCTGCTGGGCAAGATCGGCGAAGGCGCCATGATGATGGACGGCACACCGGCCGGCGGCCCCAACTCCGCGGGCCCCAAACAGTCGTCGTCCGCGATCGTCGATCTGGCTCCCGGAGCCACCTACGCGGTCGTCTGCAACATCCCCGCGCCGGACGGAAAACCCCACTACACCCATGGCATGGTGTCCAGCTTCACCGTGAGCACCAAGCCGGGCGTGACCACGGCGCCCGCCGCGGCGTCCACCCTCAAGTTGATCGACTTCGGGTTCGAAGGCGCCGCGGACGTGAACTGGTCCAAACCGGTGCGGGTGACCAACACCGGCAAGGCTCCCCACGAAGTGGCGATCCTGGGGCCGGCGCCCGGCAAGACCCTGGCCGACATCCATGCGAACCTGTTCGCGAAGCCCGGCACCACCTCGGGGCCTCCTCCGTACCGGGCTTACGGCGGGGTCGGCGCGATCGCACCCGGAACCAGCGAGGTCTTCCAGCCCAAGCTGCCCAAAGGCAAGTACTACCTGGTGTGCTTCGTGTCCGGACCGGCATCGGGCATGCAGCCCCACTTCATGAAAGGCATGATCACCCAGATCACGGTGAGCTGATTCCGTCGGCTGACCGTCGGCACCGACCCTGTCCCCCAACAGGGTCGGTGCCGTGGCGCGCCCGAGCCGATCGCCCGCGACAACGGGTGAGCGCGTCGAGAAAACTAATGACAGGCGCTCTCTCAATACCTATGCTGGAGGTATGGAGATTCTGCGTACCCCCGACGATGCATTCACCGACCTGCCCGGTTACGACTTCGCGCCCCACTATGTGGACGTGGCCGTCGACGCCGCGGGCGAAGGCCTCGACGGCGTCGCCGCCGACGCGACGCTGCGCGTGCACTACCTGGACGAAGGACCCGCAGACGCACCCGTGGTGCTGTTGATGCACGGTGAACCGTCGTGGTCCTATCTGTACCGGCACATGATCCCGGTACTCACCGCTGCGGGTCTGCGCTGCGTGGTGCCGGACCTGGTCGGGTTCGGTCGCTCCGACAAGCCCGGCGAACAGTCCGATCACACCTATGCGCGCCAGGTCGCCTGGATGCGGGCCGCCCTGCTGGACGGGCTCGGCCTCGACGACATCACCCTCGTGGCCCAGGACTGGGGCAGCCTCATCGGCCTGCGCCTGGTCGCCGAGCATCCGGACAAGTTCGCGCGGGTGGTGATCGCGAACGGCGGGCTGCCCATCGGGGACGGCAAGATGAGCGACGCGTTCATGCAGTGGCAGCACTTCGCGTCCACGACCGAGCACTTCCCGGTCGGAGCGATCGTCAACGGCGGCTCCACCACCGACCTGGACAAGGCGGTGGTCGCCGCGTACAACGCACCGTTCCCGGACGACTCCTACAAGGCCGCGGCCCGCGTGTACCCGAGCCTGGTGCCGGTCGCCGAGGACAACCCGGCGGTGCCCGCCAACCGCGCCGCGTGGGCGGCGTTGGGTGAGTTCACCAAGCCGTTCCTCACCGCATTCAGCGACGAGGACCCGATCACCAAAGGCGGGTTCCGGATCCTGCAGACTCACGTCCCGGGCGCCCAGGGCCAGCCCCACACGACGATCGCCGGCGGCGGACACTTCCTCCAGGAGGACCGCGGGCCCGAACTCGCCAAGGTGGTGGCCGACTTCATCACGGCCACCTCCTGAGCGACCGCCACAGATCGGGCCACCGCCTCGGCCGCCGGAGCCACCCGGGAACCTGGAGCCGCTGCGGCGGGCCCCGATCGAACAGTGGGTAGGGTGCGGGACATGTGCGACACCCTGGTGGTCAGAACCGACGACGGAATCCTGTTCGCCAAGAACAGCGACCGCGACCCGAACGAGGCCCAGCTCGTCCGCTGGTACCCATCCGCCGACCACCCCGACGGCGGCGAGGTCGCGTGTACGCACCGGACCGTTCCCCAGGTCGCCCACACGCACGCGGTGCTCGTCGCCCAACCGTGGTGGATGTGGGGCGCGGAGATGGGGGCCAACGACCACGGTGTCGTGATCGGCAACCAGGCGGTGTTCAACCGCGCAGGCACCGCAAAGGAAGGGTTGCTGGGCATGGACCTGGTCCGCCTCGCCCTGGAGCGGGCCGACACCGCGGAACTCGCGGTCGCGGTGATCGTGGAGCTGCTCGAGACCCACGGCCAGGGCGGCTCCCACAGCCACGATCATCCGGGTTTCCGCTACGACAACAGCTTCCTGATCGCCGATGCCGACCGGGCGATCGTGCTGGAGACCGCGCATCGGTCCTGGGCCACCGAAGCCGTCACCGGCCGGGCTCGGTCGATCTCGAACGGCTACACGATTCCGGCGTTCGCCCGCGCGCACGCCGATCCGGTGCGCGCCCGGGTCGCCCAGTGCGTGACGCGTCGTTGTCGCACCGAGCAGGCCGCGGACGCGGCCGAGGAGCCGCGCGATCTGTTCGCGGCCCTGCGTGACCACGGCGACGACGGCATCCCCCACTTCCGACGGCTGAACGGTGCCCTGGGCGCGCCTTGCGCCCACGCGGGCGGCATGGCCACGTCCACCCAGACGGTGGGGTCCTGGGTGGCGGACCTTCGCGCCACGCCCCTGCACTGGGCGACCGCGACCGCCGCGCCGTGCACGTCGATCTTCAAACCGTTGCGTGTCGGGGAACCCGTGACGATCGACCCCGACCCCGACGCCGCGACCAACCGCTACGACGACACCGTGACCTGGTGGCGCCACGAAGTGCTGCACCGCCGGGTAATGCGCGATCACGCCGCGTCGGTCGCCCGGTTCGCCGCCGAACGTGACCGCCTCGAGGGCGCCTGGGTCGCCGATCCGCCCGACACCGCCGCGGCGTTCGCCGAGGCCGATGCCCGCGAGGCTGTGTGGGCAGCCGACCTCGCCGCGGCCGGGCTGCGTGACATCCGCCCGCGTTGGCTGCAGACCATCACCGCACGCATCGACGGTGCCGCCCGCATGCCGAGTCTGCCGGCCCCCGGAACCCCGGGCGTGGACGCCACCGAACCGTCGACTCTCCAGGAGTACGTCGCATGAGCACCAGACCCTCGGTCATCGTCGTCGGCGCCGGACTGGCCGGACTGGCCGCCGCCCGCCAGCTCACGGCAGCCGGAGCCGACGCCCGTGTCCTCGAAGCCCGCCGGAGAGTCGGTGGCCGAACCGAGGGGACGACCACCTCCGACGGCACCGCGCTGGATCTGGGCGGCCAGTGGATCGGCCCGGGGCAGACCCGGATCGCCGCGCTCGCCGCGGAGCTGGGCCTGTCCACGTTCGGAACGTTCAACGACGGATCCCTGCTGGTACAGCTCGGAGGCAAGCGGACCCTGATGGGCTCGAAGCGTGGGGCGACCCCGAAACTGAGCCCGTTCACCCTGGCCGACCTCGGCCAGGGGCTTGCCCGGTTCACGCGCCTGGCCAACCGGGTGCCCCTGGACGCCCCCTGGCGCTTCGAGCGTGCCGCCCGTCTCGACGGTGAGACGTTCGAGACCTGGATCCGCCGCAACCTGCGGACGCGGGGCGGCCGCAGCTATTTCCGTATCGCGTGTGAAGCGGTGTTCGCCGCGGACGCCACCGATCTGTCCACCCTGCACGCCCTGTTCTATGCCCACTCCGGAGCCGACCTGGAAACGCTCATCTCGGTGGACCGCGGCGCCCAACAGACCCGCTTCACCC
This sequence comes from uncultured Iamiaceae bacterium, assembly GCA_964510215.1. Classification (GTDB taxonomy): domain Bacteria; phylum Actinomycetota; class Acidimicrobiia; order Acidimicrobiales; family Iamiaceae; genus JAFDWI01. The sequence goes on along the minus strand of CAZEAV010000035.1, from coordinate 1,720 downwards.
AGAGCGCGGCCGGCGTGGCCGCCGCACTCGCCGACCACCTGGACGACCGGATCACCCTGGACGCACCCGTCCGACGGATCGAGCATCGCGACGGCGGTGTCACGGTGACGACACGTGACGGGTCGGACTACGAAGCCGACGCGGTGATCGTCGCCGTGCCGCCGACGCTGGCCGGCAGGCTCGAATACGCACCGGCACTGCCCGGATGGCGCGATCAGCTCACCCAGAAGCTGCCCGCAGGCTCGGTCATCAAGATCCACGCGGTGTACGAGCGGCCCTTCTGGCGGGACGACGGATTGAACGGTCAGGCCGCGTCCGATGTCGGCCCGATCAAGGTCACCTTCGACAACTCCCCCGAGGACGCACACGTCGGCATTCTCCTGGGATTCATGGAAGGAGCCGACGGCCGGCGTTGGTCCCGTCGCACCCCGGAGGAGCGGCGGGAAGCGGCCCTGGCATGTTTCGCCCGATACTTCGGCGCCCAAGCGAAGAACCCCATCGAGGTGCTGGAACGCGACTGGACGGCCGAGGAGTTCTCGCGGGGCTGCTACGGCGCCCACTTCGCGCCGGGCGTGTGGACCGCGTTCGGTGACCGTCTGCGGACCCCGGTCGGCCGCATCCACTGGGCGGGTACCGAGTACGCCACGGTATGGAACGGGTACATGGAAGGAGCCATCCGCTCCGGCGAGACTGCCGCAGACGAGGTGCTCACGGCCCTGGGAAGCTGAACCGGCCCCGCCGACCGCGCACGACCGACTGCGCGGGGAGAGACCGAATGGGCATGATGGTGTCGTGGAAAACAGGAACGCGTTCTCATCTGCACCGCTGGGCCCCGTCACCCTCCGCAACCGGATCATCAAAGCCGCGACCTTCGAGGGACTCACCCCCGACCATGTGGTCACCGACGCACTGATCGATTTCCATCGCCGGGTTGCCGCGGGAGGCGTGGGGATGACCACCGTGGCGTACCTGGCGGTCTCCCGGGAAGGATGCGGCACACCCAACGAGATCGCCCTGGATGCAAAGGCCGTGCCCGGACTCGCCCGCCTGGCCGACGCCGTCCACGCCGAAGGGGCCAAGGTTTCGGCCCAGCTCGGCCACGCCGGCGCCGTCGCTGCCGCCACGGGCCTGCGGGGACGATCGCCGTCGCGCCTGTTCTCGCCGCTCGCGATGCGCTTCACCAAGCCACTGTCCGACGAGGAGATCACCAAGGTGGTCGACGACTTCGCCGCGGCCGCCCAGGTGGTGGCCGACGCGGGATTCGACGCCGTGGAGTTGCATTTCGGACACGGCTACCTGCCCAGCGAATTCCTGTCCCCGAAACTGAACCGTCGCCGCGACCGTTGGGGCGGATCGCTTGCGAACCGGGCCCGTCTGGCCCGCAGCATCGCGGAGGCCGTCCGGAACCGGCTGGACGGCTCGCTCGCCGTGCTCGCCAAGTTGAACATGGACGACGGTGTACCCGGTGGGTTCTGGGTGGACGAAGCCGTTCAAGTCGCCCGGATGCTCGACGAAGACGGCACCCTGGATGCGCTGGAGTTGACCGGCGGATCGTCGCTGCAGAACCCGATGTACCTGTTCCACGGGGACGCCCCCGTCCGGGAACTCGGTGCGACGTTCCCCCGGGCACTGCGACCCGGAGTCCGCCTGGCGGCTGGGCGCTTCATGCGCATCTACCCCTACACCGAGGGCTACTTCATGGACATGGCCCGCCAGTTCG
>CAZEAV010000034.1:0-12243 GCA_964510215.1 uncultured Iamiaceae bacterium | reverse complement strand
CTCACAAAGTCACAAGCCGTCAACAACACCACCACCGAGGGAGCCAGCGAGCCGACCACCATCGCGGCCATCACCGCCTGGACTACAACGACGAAGGATCACCCGACGTACACCACCTCACCGGACTTGACCACAGATCGTGCGTGCACAGCCAGCCCCACACTCGTCCGCTCGGTAAACACCGGGGCCTCCCACAACTGACGGATAGTCCGAGCAGACACCCCTACCCGGTACCCCACGAACATGTGTCAGCCACGCCCCAGCCCCCTGCCCCCCAAAGCCCTCCTGAGCGGCCACCCCATACCGCCTAGCCGTGTAGAGCCATCGGCCAGTTCACTTCTGCAACTTCAGTTCCAGGAGCCTTCGTTGACATGCCGCGCGGCTTGCCATACAGTTCACTAAATGGATTTACCAGTCGGCCTGACCGTGGCCGGCCTCAAAGCCTTGGCCGCGCGCCGTCCCCAGAGGCAACGCCCAATACTTCGAAAGGGAAGATATGAACTCGGAGCACGGCAAGACCACCCTAATTCGCGGTGGCAAACTTGTCTCGCCTGAAGCGGGCGTGTTCGAAGGCAGCCTGCTAATTCGAGGGAGCCGAATAACTGCGGTCATGGAGCCAAGTGACCCATATCCCAAGGCGGATCGGGTCATAGACGCCCAGGGGCTGTGGGTGTTTCCCGGATTCATTGACCCGCATGTGCACATCGGCAACTACCGAGAATACAACAGGGACGTCGCTAACCAGACGCGCGCCGCGGCTAGTGGAGGCGTTACCACAATCTTCACGTTCATAAAGACAGCGCAACGACACACACCAGAAACGTCATTTCTGGATATCCTGGACGAGTATGTGTGTGACTTCACCAACGCTTCCTATGTAGATGTCGGTATGCATGCGGTGATCAGTAGCATGCACCACGTCCAAGAAGTAGACAGGTATCTTAAGCGAGGGCTGAAATCTCTCAAATTTTACATGGGATACCGGGGGGATCCGCAAGCAATGCGCCGCGGTAGCGTCGCTCTCGGTGACGGGGAAATCTATCAAGGGTTTCGTGCCATCGCACGCGCACGAAAACAGGGCATCGCAATGACCCACGCCGAGAATGAAGAAATTAACCGCGCAATCCTCGGAGAGCTTCTAAAGTCTTCCCCTTCACCTAGCCTTAAGGAGTGGTTTCGAACACGCCCAGATTTTGCAGAAGCAGAAGCGACTTCAAGAGCAGCCCATCTCGCGAAAGGCGCTGCCTGCCCTCTGTACGTGGTGCACGTTACCTCTGCCGCTGCGCTTGCGGAAATAGAAAGGCACCGGGAAAATTCAAGCGAGCCTATTTATGCCGAAGTAACGACGCACCATCTCCTATTATCGGAAGATCGAGGCGAACAACTGGACAGTGGCGCAGCGGCTAAGACAACTCCCCCGCTGCGTCCTCAAGCTGATCTAGATGCCCTCTGGGAAGGAGTCCGCAGGCGGGCTGTGGATACGGTAGCTTCAGACACATGTCCCGTAGACCCGACCGACAAGATGGACGTACTCTCGGCCGAGCCTGGCTTTTCAGCACTGGACGTCTTTCCCGCCATCTTCGTGACTGAGGCCATGAAGAGAGATATTAGCCTACAGCAAATCGCTGAGCTTTCCTCACAGAATGCCGCTAAGATCTTTGGGCTTTATCCCTCGAAAGGTACCCTTCGCCCCGGCGCTGACGCAGATCTTGCCCTGCTTTCGCTTGATGAAGACTGGACCTATAAGCAGAGCGAGTCCATCTCTGACTCGTCCCCCTCTCCATATGAGGGATGGCGCCTGAAAGCTCGAAATATGATGACCCTCCTCCGAGGGAACGTGATTTTTCAAGACAACAAACTAGTGGGTACACCTCGCGGAACGGTTCTCCTAGACCAAACAGACTGAACGCCCCAGGAGTCGCATGCAAAGCAACATGCTTGTAGACACCCTGCTCAATCGCTGCTGACGGAGTATCTCCTCCGAAATCCGTAGCGCGCAGAGCGATAGACAAATCCGTTAATCAAGCACAATTCAGTCTCCATCTGAATTAAAGCCTATAAACCCTTCCCGGAGATGACCAACATGGCAGGATTAGCGCAAGAAGTTGCGGTAGTGGGTTCGGGAATGGTCGTCCATACAACGACCGATGCCGCCCGACGCCGAACGCCGGTCGAACTTCAGGTTGAGGCGGTTAATATGGCACTGGCAGACGCAGGAATCGATCGGACACAGGTTGATGCCCTTTTGAGCGCGCCGTCACCTCCGGCACAAGAAACGCCAGAGACGAACCTATTGGTCATGAGCGAACTAGGGATTGTCCCAAAATACACGGGCCAGATCGGCGCGAGTTGCGCTGGAGCCCTGGGATCTGTGCAAGTGGCGGCCTCGCTCTTGGCGGCCGAGGTTGCGGATTGCGTTGTCTGCTGCAGTGGGGATGCAAACTACTGGGAACATGACTTTTCGAAAGAGAAACTTTCGAATACGGCTATGGCCATTGGCGACCCCGAGTTTGAAATTCCTTATGGTGTGACAGCGCCCGCAATCTACGCGCAAATGGCCTCCCGATATATGCACGAGTTCAACATTTCAGAAGCACAATTAGCTAAGATTGCGGTGGCTAATCGAGAATGGGCGCTGGACAATCCGGACGCGAGAATGTTCGGTAAAGGATCGCTGACGGTGTCTGAGGTGCTTGATTCGCCAGTTATAGCAAGTCCACTGCACATGTACGACTGCGCGCCGTGGTTTCCAGGAGGGGTCGCTAACGCGATCGTCTTGACGCGAAGAGAAATGGCCAGGTACTCGCACGCTGAGCCTGTCGATATCTTGGGATTCGGGCACTGTACAACGCATGCATATTTGTCAGATCGCCTGAATCTCGGTCGGACGCAAGGTGTCTACTCAACGGAGGGCCTCTTTCCGACCGGCGTTGCTACTGCAGCCCGGCAGGCGTACGCCATGAGCGGGCTGGCACCTTCCGACATTGATTTCATACAATCTAGTGGTCCCTTCACATTTTTCTTGGCACGTCTTCTCGAGGAATTGGGCATATGCCCTGATGGCGAGGTAGGGGACTTCATCGACTCCGGCAACCTAAATCGCGGAGCACAGCTCGGTTTCAACACGTACGGAGGCATGCTCTCGTTCGGCCAAGTTGCGCAGACCCTAGTCCCTCTCCATGAGGCGATTATCCAACTCCGGGGAGATGCAAATGAAAGGCAGCTTGAAAAGCGGGACGTAGGACTAGTTCACGGGCATGGTGGACCCATATCCTCTCAATCTGTTGTGCTGTTGGGCAGACGTGCTCGCACAACTGCGGACAATTGAAGGGAGTCGTCATGAGCCTGGGTTATGGCGCGAGCCTGGATGAATATAGAACGGCGCTGGAGAGCGGCAAACTCTTGCTCCGGCGTTGCGACACTTGCAAAACCTACAGCCACCCTAAGCGCCATCTATGCTCGCGCTGCGGGGCAAACGAACTGGTATGGGAGCCTGCAAGCGGGCGAGGCTGGCTATACTCCTATTCAACGCTGGAACAATTTAGCATCTCACCAAAGTACCGAGATGCCTTACCGTACACACTCGGATTTGCCCGTCTAGAAGAGGGCGTATACCTATTTGGTCGGATCCTGTCACAGAACGAGAACTTGAAGATTGGAGCCCCAATCGACGTTGAAGTTCGACGGTTAGAAGAAGGACGCATGCTGCCAACCTTTGTGGTCTCCGGCGCCAAAGATCAGCCTTGTCGGAGTGACTGAAGATGACCGACAGAGAGGAGCGACCTATGCTGCGAGATGTACGCGGGGGATCTATTGCTAACCTAGGCGTAAGCGTGGCATCGACGAGCCAATTCGTGGCGGGAACTGACTCAATCCAAATTGAGAACGTCTCAAAAGCCTACCAACGTTCGGATGGACAGCAGATCCAGGCGCTCGCACCTACAAAACTGTCGCTAAGAGCTGGTGAGTTCTTGGGATTGATCGGTCCGAGCGGATGCGGGAAGACCACCCTTTTGAACATTATCGCTGGATTGCTCGCCCCCACGGAAGGGCAAGTCACAATCCACGGGCGCCCCGTAACAAAACCAGATCCGGCCATGTCTATGGTCTTCCAAAAGCCGACACTTTTGCGTTGGTTGACCGTCATGGAAAACATTCTTCTGCCTACTCGTGTCGCGCACAAGTCGCTCAAAAGCGCACGTCTGCGAGCAGCGCACTTGTTAGACGTTGCAGGCTTATCAGAATTTGCCGACAGGTATCCGAGTGAATTGTCCGGTGGCATGCAACAGCGAGCTGCAGTAGTTAGGGCCCTGACGGGTGCGCCGAGTGTCCTGCTCATGGACGAGCCCTTTTCGGCGCTTGACGAATTCACGCGTGAGCACCTGAATGATGAGCTACTCCGACTCTGGGAAGAAGAGATGCAGACGGTCGTTTTCGTAACTCACAATATCTCTGAGGCCGTATACCTTTCAGACCGCATTGGAGTCATGACTCCTAGACCGGGCCGTTTGCAGAGCGTGCTTGACATCGACTTTGGCCGGCCTCGAAGTGAGAAGCTGAGAAGCGATCCCCAATTCCATCATGCATGTACACGCGTGCGCGCCATGATCGGACAATACTAGCCTAGGCCGATTCGACGGTGAGGTTTTGTTATGACCCTGGGAGGTAAGCAAAGTTATGGCCCATCGAGTTTTGGCTCCTGGTAGGGCCGAGGAGTTCACTCCTTCTGACTTTAAGAAATCGCGGCCTGGTTGCGGTCTCGGGAAGCGAGGCGAGTGGATGACAAATTCTATCGCGCGGCGGCGAATCCTGCTATTACGGGCGGCAATTGTCATCGCCACGCTTGCTATCTGGCAACTGGTGGCGGCGCGCGAGTGGTTGTCGCGGCTGCTTCTGCCCTTGCCTTCCGACGTTGTATCGGCACTATACCGTGGAGTTGTCGCAGGGGACTGGTGGGGGGACATTTGGGCCTCGGTGTTCGAAACCATTGTGGGGTTGGCCATTGGAATCGCAACAGCGCTTTTCATCGGAGCAGTATTCGCCTTTGTCCCGACCCTGCACCGGGCGTTCGATCCTTTCATCATAGGTCTGCAGTCGTTTCCTAAGATTGCAATAGCTCCACTCCTCATTGTCTGGCTTGGATACGGACCATTGCCAAAGATTCTCATCGCAACGATTCTTGCATTCTTTCCGGTCTTTACTGCTACGATAGCGGGCCTCAAAGAGGTCGACCCGTCCGAATTATATCTCATGCGTTCTATTCGCGCTACGCCCGTGCAGGAATTGAGGCACCTGCGCTTGCCGAATGCGATGGCTTACGTCTTTCCATCCTTGGACGTGGCTGCCATTTTGGCCCTATTGGGCGCCATTGCTGGAGAACTAATGGGCGCTGACAAGGGGCTCGGATATATCGTGACGTCAAGTGCTTCTTTCGGGAACACAGCAGCAATCTTTGGTGCATTATTTCTGATGGCGGTTACCGGAATCACTCTCAGCGGTTTGTTTCGGGGACTTCGCCTAATCTTGCCCGTCAGGATCTCCCCTAGGGAGATGGCTTCCAATTGAAGACCCATCTAAAGAACAAGCAGTGTTCTAGACTTGTAGGAGTGTCGAAGATGTCGGAACGAAGCGCTTCACGCTTTTTGACGAAAGGCGCAATTGTCTTTGTGCTGGTCGCTTGCGCAGGGCTTAGTTCATGTAGCCAGGGCAGACCAAAGGGAGGAGCAGACGAAACAGCGAATTCGTCGGTAAGCAGAGATGGGGGTGGGGCAAAAGAGCTCGTAACCGTGCGACATGCCGTCGGTTTGCCAAGTCTCACATTGGCTACGGCACCGTTCTCGGCGGTTGGTCCAGAGTTGGGATATTTCAGCAAGTACGGAATTCGTGTCAAGGGAACTCCAACAAAGGGCGCAGGGGAATCGTTGCAGCTTTTAGCCGGGGGTGGTGCTGAGACCGCGGAAGGTGGTACAAGCGCAGGTTTCGCATTCATTGAGAAGAATCCTGACATGAGGATCCTTCTTTCTTCGGTCAAAAACATTTACGAAATCGTGGTTCCGACAACTAGCAGCGTGCATAACATTAAAGATCTGAAGGGAGAGACTATAGGCGTATTGTCGGTCGGGTCTGCATCGCACCGGTTTGCCGAAGCGGTTGTGGAAAATGCGGGCCTTGACCCTAAGACCGACGTGCATTGGCTCCCGGTTGGTGTTGGAACTCAGGTGGCAGCAGCGTTCGAATCAGGCGATATCGCCGCGTTTGCGAGTTATAACGGTGGCGTAGGCCCTGTTGAGAATATCTTGGGAAAGTCCTTGCGCCCCGTTCCTTCCATTTTGGACGATTTGCCATCTTCCTATGCCGTTTATACGACAAAGAAGTTCATAAACCAAGATCCCAAGGTAGTCGTCGACTACCTCTCGGGACTGTATTCATCATACATTTTTTGTGTCACTAACCCTGAGGCGGCTGTGAGGATCTTTTGGAAGAAGTTTCCCGATCAAAAGCCGCCTGGCGAAGATGAGAGCAAGGCAGCTCAAGTGTGGGCACGTGCCATGCTTCCTTACTGGGAGGGTGTTCTCCCAAAGGCCTTCTTGCCTCCGAATAACGAGGGCGAATTTGGAATTGTTCCAGTCAAGTCTGTTCAAGCGACTGCTGATTTCATGTCAAAGTATGGCCTTATCGACAAGTCGATTGACGTTAGACAGTACGTCGATTTCGATTTGGTAAAGAAGGCCGTGAGCCAAGTGGACGCCAAATCGGTGATAAAGCAAGCCCGCGAATGGTCTTCCAGCAGCAACTGAGTCAGCTTGCGGATTTCCCCAATGATTTTCGTCTCGAAGTACTTGACTGCGTGCATTCTAAAAGGGAACTTTGTTCGAGTATGGTTACATCGAAAGTGACGGATGACACGATGGCTTTCGCTGCGCGTGATAAAAGAACGCTCGTATGGACGCCCAGTAGCGAGCGGATTGCCTCTACAAATCTGTATGCGTTTATGTCATTTGTACGTAAGAGACTGGGCATCCCTCTGAGCGATTACAATGATGTATACGACTTCTCGGTTGACAGAATGGATGACTTTTGGTCGTCGGTATGGGATTTTGCTGGAGTCATTGGGCAAAAAGGCCGTGGCCCCTTTCTGGTTGAGGGCGCCACGATGCGAGAGGCCGTATGGTTCCCGGAGGCGCGGTTGAATTTGGCCGAGAACTTGCTTAGGGGGAGCGATAGCGAGACTGTTCTTGTCTTCCGCGACGAAGCCGGCTCGCGTCGTAGTTTCAACCGAGGGGAGGTGAGGCAGAGAGTGTTTGCCGCTATGGCTGCGCTCCGTGCGGAGGGTGTGCAAGCCGGTGACCGAGTCGCCGCCTACTTGGGTAACACCCCGGAGGCTGCTATTGCTGCCCTCGCTGCTTTGGGAGTTGGAGCAGTCTGGACAATTTGCCCGCCCGAGTTGGGAGAGGAGGCGGTCTTGGAACGCTTAGGACAACTTGAGCCGGCGGTGTTGTTTGTGGGGACTACGTCTACGTATAAGGGCCAGCTCCATGAAGTGCTTGGTAAGGGTCTACGTGTCGCCAGGGGCCTATCTTGCCTAAAACGGGTCGTCGTCGTATCCACGGGTGAGATGAGAGGTTTTGTACCTGCGGAGAATGGGTGTGTTGCCTGGGATGCCTGGTTGGACGGCCGGTGCCCAGACTTGCGCTTCGAACGGTTTCCTTTCAGTCATCCGGCCTTCATCTTATTTTCTTCGGGTTCTACTGGGAAGCCTAAGCCCATCTTGCACGGGAGCGGCGGTGTTCTAATGCGGAATATCGTTGATCAAAGCCTGCACAGAGATGTTAAAAGCGGCGATCGCGTATTCTGGGTAACGAGCTCTGGATGGATGATGTGGAATGTGCTACTTCTCTCTCTGCAGGCGGGGGCAGCAATAGTTCAGTATGAGGGTAGTCCCTTGTATCCCGATGCTGACTCGTTGTTTCGCGTAGTCGAAGAGGAGGGGGTAACGTTGTTTGGGCCGCCTGCCCCCTTAGTGACTGAATGGCGCAAGTCCAAAGTGAGACCCAAGGGCAAATTTGGCCTCTCTAAACTTAGAACAATGGTCGCGGGGGGCGCTCTTCTCAGGGAAGAGAATTATACCTATGCCTATCGAGACATTAAGTCGGACTTTCATTTTTGCAGTTCTTCTGGGGGTACAGAGTTGATGTCGGTTCTCGCTTCGGAAAACCCGATTGGGGCTTGTTTTGCGGGATGGATCCAAGCCCGAGCGCTTGGGATGCGCGTTGAAATATTTGATGATAGCGGAGAATCTGTAGTAGGTGAGCCGGGTGAATTGGTTTGTACGGGCCCCTTTCCATCGATGCCGCTCGGATCTTTCGGCGAAATGGACGACGTAACACTGTTGGATAAATACTTTAGCAAGTTCCCTGATGTCTGGCGGCATGGTGACACCGCTGAATTGAGTCAAAGTGGCGAGATCAAGATATATGGCAGATCAGATGCAACAATGAAAGTTAACGGGATACGTATTGGCCCAGCCGAGATCTACAATGAGTTGGAAGGCGTATCGGCTGTGCGGCGTTCCGTAGTCGTGGAGAAGCAGAGCCGTGACGGCAGTCACATGGTGCTATTCGTTGAATTAGCCAATAGTGACTTGCTGACGGACGAACTGAGCTCGCTTATACGTGAACGCCTGCGAACTAACGTCTCGCCCCGGCATGTACCGCGAGTCATTCTCCAGGTGCAGGACTGGCCTGTTACAAGCACAGGGAAGATTTCTGAGAGTGCGGTTCATGACGCCGTGAATGGGATGCCAGTGAGGGCTATCAAAGCTCTCGTAAATCCTGAGGTTTTGGCCGATTTTGAGGGGAGGCCGGGAGGGGAAGATCAATAGAGGTTGGGGACTTTTGAGTTCGTTCTGCTTTGCGAGACTTGGGCTCGCATCTGAATTGGTAAAATGTGCGCATTTGTTTTGAGTAGCGCTTGGCATCTGCGACGGCCCCGAGTTGTCAGCTCGCAGTCGGGCAAGTTCAGAGGGCTGTATTTAACATAGGGAGCGTGCTGTGCAATATATTTCATCTTCCGAAGTGGTGTCCCTTATGGCCAGCCCCGTGCCGCATGCCGTCTTAGATGTTCGAGATTTCGGAGCCTTTACAAGAGGGCACATATTTCAGTCGACGCCGTGTCCGCGTTCGCTGCTGGAAGAACGGCTGCCGTCTCTGGTTCCGGACCGTGCAATTCCAGTGGTCTTGTGCGATCAGGATGGTGGGCTCTGCCTTTTTGCTGCTTCCCTGCTTGAGGATATGGGTTATGAGAGCGTGAGAATAATGCAGGGTGGTCTGAGCGCATGGGCGGAGCAGGGGCTGCCTCTGGTGCAAGGTTTTAATGTACCGGGTAAGGTCTTTGGGGAGCGAATAGCCCGAAGTGGCGCAGTGTCCATACTTAGCGTGGAAGACTTTGATCGACTCCGCGGTCGTGAGCCGTTGGTCATCGATGTTCGTCCTTGGTCTGAGCACGTAGAAGGTTGTGTTCCCGGTGCTCTCAATGTACCGGGTGTCGAAATCGTGCGCACGATTGCGGATTTGACCCCTCGCGCGGAAGGGGACGTTGTGTTGCATTGCGCCGGGCGGACTCGGTCTCTCGTTGCTGCGGCTACCCTAGCGCGGATGAATTTTCCTATTCGTGTTCATGCGCTTGAAAATGGCACGATGGGATGGGTATTGAGTGGTCGTGAGCTAGCATATCCAGACAGTGTTCCAGGGGCAGAGTCTGTCTGTCGAGCGTCATCTAAGGCCATTGACGCGTCACGGTGCGCGATTTTTGATATCAGTGGGGTGGGTCATATGTCTAGCGAGGCCTTGCAAGGTTTGTTGAACGGTCAGCCTCGTCTAGGCAACATCCAGGTCTTTGATGTGCGGACGGAATTGGAGTTCGAGGCGGGCCACATTCCTGGGAGTCTGAATGTTCCGGGGGGGCAGCTGTTGCAAACGGTTGATGAATGGATCGCTGTTAGAGCCGGACTTGTTATAGTGGTATGTGACGATGGTATTCGATCGGGAATTGCTGCCCATTGGCTCCGTGAAATGGGATATCCGAATGTCTACGTTCTCATGCATGGCATTGACGGCTGGCGGGAATCACGTAGGGCAGTCGAGAGAGGAGCGTCGGGAGGAGAGCCCTACGGTTGTGCTCAGGCCCGGAAGTCGGTAGAGATGATCCAAGCGGAATCTGTAAAGGATCGCGTTATCTTGGACGTGAGCACAAGCCGAGAGTATGAGGGCGGTCATATCCCCGGCGCCGTCTGGGTCGGGAGGACCCATCTTCACAGAGGCATTGCTCAACTCGGCCTGGACAAGGAAACAAGCATCGCGCTTGTTTCGCACGATGAGTGTCAGGCGTTCCTCGCAGGTGCTGAGTTGAGACAGTGCGGCTATGCGGACGTCCGTGTGGTGGCCGGGGGGACAAGGTCGTGGGATGAGTTTGGCCAGGGCCTTGAGGTTGGAGCATCGACAACTATTATCGAACCGGACGACTGGGTGCAGGAGCCTTATGATCAAGGCGACGAGGCGATGGCAGCGTACTTGCGATGGGAGGTGGCGTTAGACTCCGACGGACAGAGTCCTTATGAACTCTTCAGTGGGGCCGGAGTTCCTGAGGGTGACGTCTCTGACGCTTGTAATCATTGAGTTCATAAAGGCTCAGGACCTTCTGAATGTCAACTATATCAGATGTGGCTAAGTTGGCTGGTGTTTCACCGGCCGTTGTTTCTCGCCTCTTGAATCACGACGAAAGCTTGCGAATACGTCAAGAAACCCGGGAGAGTGTTTGGGCAGCTGTAAAGGAATTGGACTATAGCCCAAATTATGCCGCCCGAGCGTTACGGCAAAACAGTTCTAATGCAATTGGTCTAGCCGTGCATGATATTACGAATCCAGTTTATGGCGAAATAGTGGCAGGGGCGCAAGCGGCTGCCACGCAGCGGGGGCATGTTCTTCTACTCGCAGATATCGAGGGTCTTGCGGACGAGGGAAGCGCATTTCGTCGAATGCTACGAGGTGGCGCAATCAGCGGTATGTTGATTCAGAGCGCCGGCAGCACGGCAGATGCGACAGTTAGCGAAATGGCGTCTCGGGAAGTCCGGACTGTTCTTGTCAATGAGCGGTGTGTCCCGTACCCGAGCGTAGCGTTGGATGACTTCAGAGGTGCTTACCTCGCAGCCAGGCACTTGCTTGAAATGGGGCACACGCGAATTGCACACCTGTCTCTGGGCCGCTCGCAGCGTTCATATGACCGGTCTCGGGGTTTCTTGGAAGCACTGCGCGAGCATGGAGTCGAAGCAGGGTTCCCCGAGGTCGTCGGAGGGTTTGCCGCAGAAACCGGGCGCGCCGGCATGTTAGAGCTTCTTTCTAGACACGGTTTGCCGTCAGCTATTGTTGTTTCGAATGCCTTAGCCGCCATTGGAGCGCTAGCGGCGTCGCGGGAGGCGAGCTTCAGCGTCCCGGAGGACGTCTCTATCGTCGCCATTCATGACATGCCGTTTTGTGAATTCATGTCACCGCCACTGACGGTTGTAAAGATGCCTCTCAGAGAAATGGGGGCTCAGGGCGTGAACTTACTCTTGGCCGAGGAACGCGTGGGAAAGGATACGATCGTCGTCACCCGACCGGAGCCGGAGTTGATAGTCCGCGCGTCGGTGAAGGAAGTCTGACGGTTCGCTTAATCCTATTTTGAAACCGAACAATCCTAGATGGTATGGAGTGACCTCTCGGGCACGCGCCGAGGCGGTCGGCGTTTGCGGGCGTGGTGCGAACTCGGGGCAACCTGGATCCCTGCCTCGGCTAGGACGGCACAGGTCGGGTGTCTCGACCCCATGCTCACCACGGTGATCTTCGATGAACGCGTCGACATCGGTCAGCGGCGGTCGAGCTCCACCTGTGCAAATGCGCACTCTCCTGGTGAATGACCGTGTTCGCACGCCGCAACTGACGAACCTCGTTTTCCAACTCGGCGATCCGCGTCGTGTCAGCACTGCCTGGCAGCTCGCCGGCATCGCTCCGGTCCTGCTTGGCCCAGTTACGCGGCGTGTCACCGAGGGTGCTCGGCTGCTCGCCCGTCAGGCGACAGGCCCTGGAGACCGGTAGCCCCGGCTCATCCGCAATACGGTCACGCACCAGCTTTGTCCACGACGCTCGAAAATTGGGCTGTCCGGATAACGGTGTAACCGGCATTTGTGGTTAGAGGTTCTCGGCGGCCGGC
>CAZEAV010000033.1:0-12288 GCA_964510215.1 uncultured Iamiaceae bacterium | reverse complement strand
CGTCGACGGCCGGCCGCTGCAGGCCCGAGGGTCCAGCGGCGGGCCGTGGCGGGACGAGGTGTTCATCCAGATCTCGGAATCCCAGATCGGGCGGGCGCTGCGCACCGATCGCTACACGTACTCAGCCGCCGCGCCCGGATGGAATCCTCTGCGTGGCCACCTGTCCTCGGCGGCGGACCAGTACGACGAGACCCACTTCTACGACCTCGAGGTCGACCCCCATCAACGCCACAACCTCACCGGCGACGCGGACTCCCGCGCGATCCGGGACGAGCTCGCCGCGCAATTGGCGGACGCGATCGAACGCACCGAAGGGGTGCGACCCGAGGTGCGCCCCCGCTGAGAAGCGCCCGAGGCGCGTGTGGCAAGGTGGGCTGAGGACGCCGGAGCCACCGGCGTGTCCGCCGGTCCGATGACATCGAGGAGGGCAGATGGGATTCCGCTATCACCGTTCGTTCAAGCTGCTGCCCGGGCTCCGCATGAACCTGTCCAAGTCCGGGGTGGGGTTCTCGGCCGGGTTCAAGGGCTTCCACATCAGCCGGTCACCCGACGGCAGGGTGCGCCGCACGGTGTCGATTCCGGGGACCGGCATGTCGTGGATCACCCAGCTCCGCCCGGGTGCGCCGAAATCCAAGGCCGGGTCCCGGCATGGCGGGGCTCCGGTGGCAGCACCCGCCACGCCTGATCCGCCGCCGATGTCGGCCGACGAGCAGGCACTGTGTTCGGCGATCCAGGCCGACGACCTGGACGCGATCACCACGATCGGCAAGGGAACGTCCTCGGTGGCATTCGCCGCCCAGGTGGTCAGCGCGCTCGAGTTGCTGATCGCGGACCGGGACGACGACGCGCTCGATGTGCTCGAAAAGGTCTTCGCAACGGGTCGCGACCCGCTGGAGGACCCGTTCGTACACCGGTACGTCGACATCGACATCAGCATCGAGGTGACCGACGGCGCCTCGGCCGTGGTGCCCCCGGATCGCACGACCATCGGACTGTTCCTGGGCGAGATCCACCAGCGCCGCGGTGAGATCGCCCGCGCGATCGAAGTGGTGCACAGCCTGCCCCGCACGACGCTCACCGCGCTGTCCCTGGCGGACCTTTTCGATGCGGCGGGACGATTCGACGACGTCATCGACGTGACCGAGGATGCGCCGAACACCGACGACGCATCGTCGCTGCTGTGGGTCCTGCGGGGCGTGGCGTTCGGCGAGACACAGCGGTACCCGGCCGCGTATTCGTGCTTCGCGAAGGTGATCCGCTGCACGTCCCGCAATGCGGTGGTGCTGCACCGGGCGCGCTTCGAACGCGCCCGCTGTTACGCGGCCCAGGGCAGGTACGCCCAGGCGCGCAAGGACCTGGGCCGGATCATGGCCGAGGATTCGGACTTTCCCGGGGTCGCCGACGCGCTGTCCGAGTGCGGAATCACCCCGTGACGTGCCTTTCGGCGCCCGGTTGCCACGCGGCGTAGGACCCTTGCCTGCACCGTCGACCCGCTCGGCAGACGAATTTCCGTGCAGAGCGGGTGTCCGCACGAGCTTGCAAGGTGGAACGGGCCGGGACGCGCCGAGCAGGGTCAGAAACCGGGTGGCCGGTCCCTGGTGGAGGGATGCCAGGGTACGAGAACCCTGCGCAGGCTCGCGATCGCCGCGTAGGCGACGAATCCCAACGCCGCCAACAGGACGATCACCGCGAACAGGTCGGCCACCTGGAGCTGGTTCAGGCTGGCCACGGCGAGCCAGCCCAGCCCCTCGCCTCCGGCCAGGTACTCGGCCACGACCGCGCCGATGGTCGCCAACACGACGCCCACCTCCATGCCGGTGAGGATCGACGGGAGCGCGCTCGGCAGGACGACGAAGCGCAGGCGCTGCCATCGGGTGGCGCACAACGTCGCCGCGAGGTCACGGTGGCCGGGCTCGACCGCACGGATGCCCGCCCGCGTGCCCTCGGTGATCGGAAAGAAGGCGAACACCGCGGCGACAACGACCTTGGCCGAGAGGCCGAATCCCATCCACAGGATCAAAAGCGGGATGATCGCGACCTTGGGCAACACCTGCAACGCGATGAGAAACGGGTTCATCGCCCGGTTCAGAACGGGTATCTCGCCGACGAGGATGCCCACCACCAACCCGAAGACCAGGGCGAGGCCGAAACCGATCAGGATCTCCTGGGACGTGACCCAGACGTGGTGCCAGGTGCGTCCCTGACCGAGTAGATCCACGATCGAATGCCAGACCGCGCTGGGTGGGGGCAGGACGAATTTCGAGACGTCGGCGACCGAGACGTAGAGCTGCCACGCCGCCAACAACACGACGACGAAGAAGATCGTGAGGCCCAACGCGACGAGTCGCGACCGGGTGCTCACGCAACCTCCGACAACAACTCGCGGATGCGGCGGACCACCTGCTGGAACGTTCCGGTGGACTGCAGCTCCAGGGAACGGGGTCGGTCGAACGTGACGTCGACCGCGCCGGCGACGCGGGCCGGTCTGGGCGTGAGGACCACGACCCGGTCGGCCAGCATCACCGCCTCGGAGATCGAATGGGTCACCACGATCGCAGTGCTCGGCCGCTCCTGCCAGATCCGTTGCAACTCCAGGTTCATCGCGTCGCGCGTCTGGGCATCCAGCGCGGCGAACGGCTCGTCGAGCAGCACCAGCCGTGGCGAGGCCACCAGTGCCCGAGCCAGCGCCGCCCGCTGGCGCATCCCGCCCGACAACGCCGCCGGCCGCATCCGCTCGAAACCGGCGAGGCCGGTGAACGCACACAGCTCCCTCGCCTTGGCCGCCCGGTCGGCCCTGGGCACGCCCCGCAGGCGCAGCGGCAGCGCGATGTTGTCCTCGATGCTGAACCACGGCAGGAGATTCGGATCCTGGAAGACGACCGACAGGCTGTCGATGACGTCACGGTCGGGCCGTCCGGCCCGCCAGACAGGCTTCCCGTCGACCTCGACCTCGCCGCTGGTCGGCGGGCTCAGCCCCGCGGCCATGCGCAGCAGGGTGGTCTTGCCGCATCCCGACGTGCCCACGATCGCGACGACCTCGTCGGGCTCGACGTCGAGGTCCACCGAGTCGACCGCGACCACCGCCGCGGCACCGGATCCGAATGTACGGCCGACGCCGTGGAAGGAGACGGTCAGCTCAGCGCCTCGTCGATCACGTCGTTCGTGTAGAAGTCGGTCGCTTTGGACCCCTTCTTGGCGATCTTCTGGTCGATGAATCCCTGCACGCCCTCGTCCCAGCGCTCCGGCACGTTCCTGAGAAGGTTCTCGCGGCCGGCCGCGGTCCACATCTTGCCCACGCCCTGGATGACAGGGATCGCGGTGGCCGGGTCGTCGAGCTGGGGCAGGTCCCAGTCCTTGCGCACCTCTGGGAGCAGCGCTTCGAGTGCGGCGCCGCCGTCGAGCACCACGTCCAGTGCTTTCTTCAAGGCCCGGAGATAGCCGACGAGGTCGTCGTGGCGCGTCCGGAGGGTCTTGCGGCTGACCACGATGCTCGTCCCCAGGAGAGGGTTGGTCTTGTCGCCGAGATCGTCGAGGTAGGCGTCGGGTTCGGACTCCATGATCGACGCCGTCGCCTCGTGGGTGGCGAACACCGCGTCGACCCGGCCGGCTTTGATCATCTCGAACGACGCGGCTTCGTTGCCGACCGCCTGACGCTTCACCGAGGCAGGATCGACCTTCGCGGCTTCCAACACGAAATCGAGCGTGTTCTCGGCATTGCCGGCGAGGGTGGCCAAGCCGACGGTT
The DNA here is from genome assembly GCA_964510215.1 of uncultured Iamiaceae bacterium. GTDB lineage: Bacteria > Actinomycetota > Acidimicrobiia > Acidimicrobiales > Iamiaceae > JAFDWI01. The sequence continues at coordinate 8,544 of CAZEAV010000033.1, read as the reverse complement.
TTGCCGGTGAGATCGGTGAGACCGCGCAACGGCGCGCGCTTGGCCGACAACAGGTTGTAGATGATCCGCTGGTTGACCGTGGCGATACTCACGAACGGCGCGGATTCCCGGGATACGGCTTTGACCAGTCCGATGGGCGCGTCCCGGATCACCTCGACGTTTCCCGCCGCGAGCTGCTGGACGGCCTGGGGCGCGCTGCGCGCGAACGTGAGATCCAGATCGATCCCGTTCGCCGCCATGTACCCCGCCGACTTGGAGGCACAATCCGCGAAGAACGCCAGATAGAGCGGGAACGGCATCATCGCGGTGAGCTCGGCGAGGTCGGCGTGACGGTCGGTCCCGCTACCTGCCCCGCGGTCCCCCGAGGAACCCGACGCCCCTGATCCGGAACCGCCGCAGGCACTGAGCAGGCCTCCGGCCCCGATCACCACCGAGGCCGCAAGGCCCTGACGCAGAAAATCTCGACGTGTGTTCATCGCCCCGCAATCGATTTCATGTTCGGTCGCGCCCCGTCAGGCGCCGTTGGAACTGGAGATTATGGTTCCCGACCGGTCGAAAGACAAGGTCTTGCCGGCCTTGGTCACCGCCGGCGCGCGACGATCCAGTCGCAACCCGTCGCTCAGCGACCAGACGGACTCGGCGAGCAGGCCGTTGTCGGTTCGACGCAGGGCCTCGGCGATGACCCCCTGCACGGCCGCCGCGGAGATCTCCCCCAGACGGGGATGCACGCGCAGCGCCAGTGCCGTACCACCCTGCACGTCGACCTCGGTGAACTGGAAATCGCCCGGGCCGCCACCCAGTTGCGTGGGCAGGTCGATCTCGGCGAGCCGGTCGAAGAGCTCACCGTCCAGGCTGATCCCCGCGGTCACCACCTTGGAGATTCCCCGGATGTCGGCCACGCGGGTGGTGAGTCCGAGCTCGCCCAGCGCACAGTCGCAGCTGACGCCGTGGCGGATCACCCCGTAATCGTCGTTCTCGACATTGACCAGCACGCGGGGCGCTTCGACCGCAAGGCTCGTCCAGCAGAACGCATCGACGTCGGTGCCGTCGCCGCGGGGTCGACGGCGGGTGATCACCGCCAAGTCCTGATCCCAGACGTGGTACTCCTCGTCCGCGCAGTGTGCACAGCGAATGGCAACCGTCCCTTCGGGTGTGAACGCGTACATCGGGTAGGCACGCATCCCCGATTCGGCGATCACCGCGAGCTTGCCGGGAGTGACCGGTTCACTGGCCGGGTTGGCGACCACGCCACGAAGATCGATGTCGTGATCGACGGCCCAGCGGGCGGCAGCCGTGAGCGAACTGGCGTAGCCGGTGATGATCGCACCACCCGCACGGGCCCGTGCATCGGCGAGCCAGGACACCACCGGTTCGGGCGAGTGGGTCGGCACGTGTTCAGGAGCGGGCAGCCCGGTCCGCGTCATCGCCGCGAGCGCGGGGAGAAAGCGGTTGAGGGTCGCCTTGTCGCTCGAGATACCCGCAAGATCGGTGGGGATCTGGGAGAACCACCGCTCCGGGGTACTCCCGCCCGCCATGTTCTTCATGACGGCCCCGAAGCCGGCCGCGGAGGGGAACACCGGCAGCCACACCGCCGCCGGCATGCCCCGCACTCCGGCCATCTCGTGCTGGATCGGACGTTGGCGGCCCTGTCGGCGCTGCCACGCGAACGACAGCTCGACCGGCGTCCCGCTGCCTCCCGAAGACCCTCCCGTGGCCGCCAGGTAGTCCGCCCGGGTCACCGGGTTGAAGAAGTCTGCGGGGCCGAAGGAGAAACGGGCACTCCCGCGCACCGCCTCGACCCGCCCGTGGTATTCCTCATACGACACGTACACGCCGGCGTCGCGCAATGCCTCGAGTGCGCCGGTCAGGCCGCGGTCTGCCACCAGGGTGCGCACGTCACCGGCCTGAATTCCGGCGTTGGCGGCCAGGCGGGCGATCGGAGAATCGGGATAGGGCCAGACCAGCAGATCCAACTGGGACAGCAGGCGTTCGCCGCGCCGCACGACCTCGTCCGCGATCGCGCGGCGTGCCTCGTCGAGTTGTGCGGTGTTCCTGGCCAACCAGCGGAGCCCGCGGGCGATGCGTGCTCCACGACGTGCCCTGGCGAGCATGACCATCGGACCTCCAATGCGCTTCGAGCGACAACCCGCGGGCCGACACACGGCCCTCGACGCCGGACTGTTACCCTAGGCCGATCCAGTCGGCGGACGGGCCGCCAACACCTCCTCGGGGATCGCGTGGTTCCGCAGATCAGCATCTGCATCGTGACAGGGCGTCGGGATGCTGTCCTCGACGCGTGCCTGGAGAGCCTGGCCGCGCAGCGGGATGCCCCGCCGCACGAACTCCTGGTGTGTGCCGAGGGCGACCCCGGGGTCGCCGAGGTCGTCCACCGCAGATTCCCCGGCGCCCAGGTGGCCTACGTGGAGCGCGCGTTCCCCGGGGCGGCCAGGAACGTGCTCATCGAACGGGCCCGAGGGGAACTGTTGCTGTTCCTCGACGACGACATCACCGTCGACGAGGACCTGCTGACCCGGTTGGCGCGCCTTGCCGAAGCGCACCCGGAAGTCGGCGTGTTCGGTGGGCCGAACGACACGCCCCAGGCGAGCTCCCGATTTCAGTTCGTCCAAGGCGCCGCCCTTGCCTCGATCGTGGGATCAGGTCCCGTCCGTCGCCGCTACGGAGCCCATCCCGAAGGCACCGCGGACGAGCGTTACTTCACCCTGTGCAACCTGGCGGTGCGCCGGGAGGTCATGCTGCCTTTCGCCACCGACCTGGTCTGCGCGGAGGAGAACGACGTCCTGGAGGAGCTGCGCCGCCGCAAGGTCTCGATGTACTACTCGCCGGACCTCGTCGCGTACCACGAGCGCCGTGCGACGCCGATGGGTTTCGCGCGCCAGATGTTCAAGTACGGGCGGGGACGCGGCCAATTGTCCGTACGGCGTCCCCGTGACATCCGCCTGCCCTTCGTCGTCCCCACCCTCCTGCTCGTCTACCTGCTCGCCACGCCGCTGGCGACTCTCGCGCTCGGTCCGGCTTCACTGATCGGCGTTCTGGCGTACCTGGCGGTCGCATCGGCGGGCGCTGTGCGCATCGCCGCGACGCTGCGACGCGCGGGGGAGCTTCCGTTGGCCCTCTGGCTGATCATCGTCATGCACTGCTGCTACGGAGCGGGCTTCGTGCGTGGCATCGTGTCGCGCCGAACTCCGGTGGCGCCGGCCCGGGCGCGCGTCTGGCACGGCCCGGACGTCGCGGAGGTCCTCGGCCGGACCGGCACCCGGGTTGCGCCGTCCAGGATCGTCGGCGTCGAGGGACTGGTGACGGGAGAACATCTGGCGGCCGCCGACGAGCTGGGCGAGTGATCGAACCCGTACTCACGATCGAGGACTTGTGGGTCGCCTATCGAACCCGGTCCCGCTTCGGATGGCGTCAGAGCATCGGGCGATTCGCACTGCGCTCGTTGAACCTGTCGCTGCAGCCCGGGAGGTGCCTGGGCGTCATCGGCGGCAACGGGTCCGGCAAGACCACGCTGTTGCAGGCGGTGGCCGGCGTGATCCGACCGAGTCGCGGTCGGATCGAGGTGACCGGGCGGGTGGCGTCGCTCGTGGATTTGTCCGCGGGATTCCATCGTGACCTCACCGGTCACGAGAACCTGATCATCGGCGGGGTGCTCCTCGGCCTGACCCGCGCCGAGGTCCGTCACCGTTACGACGAGATCGTGGCATTCAGCGGCCTCGACCCCGAGGCGCTCGGCTGGCCACTCGCCGCGTACTCGGCCGGGATGGGGCTACGTCTGGGATTCTCCCTGGTCGTGCATTCCGAACCGGACGTGATCCTCGTCGACGAGGTGCTCGCGGTGGGCGACGACGCATTCAGAGCCCAGTGCCTGGATCGGATCGAGCAGCTCCAGTCGGCGGGGTGCGCCATCATGGTCGTGTCCCACGACATGGACCTGGTGCGCGACCGTTGCGACGAAGTGGCGGTGCTGCACGACGGGGAACTGGCCATGCTCGGCGATGCGCGTGACGCGGTGGCGGCCTACCTGGAAGCCGGGGGCCGCCGGGACGTCGACCCGGCGAGCCTGGGAATCTTCAACCACCGTGGGCGGAGCGCCGCGGCCCGTCGGCGTCAGGGGGTGCAGTGACGGCCGAGGAGTTCGTGGACATTGGCCGGGCGGTGACGGTGCGCGAGGCGGGGCAGCGCCCCCGCGGGCTCGGACTGCTGGAAATTCTCCGCCGCCGCGAGCTGCTGGCGACGCTGGTCGAACGCCAGGCGAGACTGCGGGTCAAACGCACGCTGTTCGGCATCGTCTGGCCCGTCGTCTCACCGATGTTCCTCCTCGCGCTGTACCTGTTCGTGTTCGGCTCGGTGTTCGACGTCAAGATCCACGACTACGGGGTGTACCTGCTGGTGGGCCTTCTGCCGTGGACGTTCCTGGTGCAGGCCGTCCACGATTCGCTCCAGAGCATCTCCTTCGAACCCGACATCGTGCGACGGGCCCCTTTCCCACTCCATTTCCTTCCGATCGCACGCGTGGTCGTCATGGCCGTCCCGTTCCTCGGGCTGCTCGCCGCCGCGATCGTGTACCTCGGCTTCGTACACCCCAGAGGGATCGTCTGGTCGACGCTGCCGACGATCCTGCTGCCCGTCGCGTCGCTGTTCCTGCTGGTCACATCGATCTCGATGTTGCTGGCCCTGCTCGACGTGTTCAACCGCGATTTCCGTTACGTGCTGAACAACCTGCTCACCGTGTGGTTCTTCCTGGTACCGATCGTGTACCACCGCAGGATGGTCACGGGTCCCGTCCGCACGATCACCACCGCGGACCCGATGCGTTGGATCATCGACCAGTTCCGCACGGTGCTCTACGGCGGCCACGTGGTGAGCTTCGTCGCGCCGGTGGCGACGTTGGCCGCGTGCGCCGCGGTGTTCGTGGTGTCACTCCAGGTGTTCCGGCGGCTCGCCGTCGACCTGGCCAAAGAGGTCTAGAAGTGGCTCGGGCGTGCACGCGCGTGGAACGCGACGAAATGCCCGCTCACCGGGGCGACACGTGTGGAACGCAGGCGGTCGAGGCGCGGCAGGACGCTGCGTTCATACCAACCGAGCGCGGCGAGCCGGGTTCCGACCACGTGCGGCGCGTGCAGCAGGTGGGCGGTGTCCAGTACCTCGAAGCCGGCCCGGTGCAGCGCGGCGCGGCCATCGGCGGCGTCATAGGTCGCACCGACCGAGAACGGCACGAGGCCGGTTCGACGGGCGACGCGGTCGGGCAACGCGTTGCGCAGGGCGACGAGCGGGTTTCCGGGGTTGTCGAGTGTCAGGACGAGCTGGCCACCCGGCGCCAGGATCCGGCGCAACTCGACCAGCGAAGCGTCGATGTCGTCGGTGTGGGCGAAATGGTCCAGGGTCGAGGTCGACAGGATGCCGTCGAAGGCTCCGGCGGCGAAGGGCAACGACCGGACGTCGGCCGCAACGCTGGGCGCGGTGCCAGTGTGCGCCGCGGCACGGGCCACCTCCGGCGACAGATCCGACCCGATCCAAGCGGCCGAGCCCAGGTGCGCCAGCAACGCCCGCTGCGGGCTGCGCTCTTCGAAGAGATCGGTCTTGAGCCACAGGCCGACGGGTGCGCCGACCCAGTCGTCTATGAGGGCGAGGTGCGCTCGCCGCGCGTGGCGGCGCCAGCCGGCAGGCAGCGCATCGGACTGGCCTGCGATGCCGTCCCAGTAGTCGTGGTCCGCTGGCATCGCGGGCAACCTAATTGCGGGCGACGATGAACGCGCGCTCGGTGACTGCTGCCGGCGTCGTGCCCCGATGGCCCAGAGCCGTCACCGTCGCCGCGACGCTGCTCGCGGTGGGGCTGGGGCTGTGGAACCTGGGGAGCCGAAGCCTCTGGTACGACGAGGCGTTCACCGTGGGCATCGTGGACCGTCCGCTCGGCGACGTCGTGTGGCGGATCACCCACTGGGAGGTCAACCAGTCGCCGTATTACGTGCTGTTCGCCGGCTGGTTCCGCCTCGGACACTCCGAGTCGTTCCTGCGGCTGTTGTCGGTGGCGTTCGCGGTGGCCGCGGTGCCCGCGATCTTCTTCCTCGGCCGGCGGATCGCCGATGGCCGGGTCGGAGCGGTGGCGGCGGTGCTGTTGGCCGTCCATCCCCTGGTGCTGCAGTGGGGACAACAACTCCGGGCGTACTCGATGGTGGTCTTCCTGGTGATCGTGGCCACGATCCTCCTGCTGCGCGCCGTGGACGAACCGGACAACACCGGCCGCGCGGTGCTCTATGGCGTCGTTGCCGCCGTGACGATCTACACCCAGTTCTTCGCGGTGCTGGTGATCGCCGCGCATCTGGTCTGGGTGGCACTGCGGCGACCGATGCCCCGCCGGGTCGTCCTGGCGGCCGGCGCCGCGCTCGCGGTGCTGGTGCTCCCGCTCGCCTGGTATCTGGCCACCTATCACGGCGACCCGCTCGTGTGGCTCTCGGGCAGCAGCAACGACATCCTGGTTGCCGCGCGGGGCCTCGCCGGCGGGCGCGGCATCAACGTGGTCGCCTACACCCTGGCGGTGCTGGCCGGGCTCTGGGCGCTGGCGCGACACGGCTCGAAGGTGGGGGTCGGCCGCCTCCGGGCGGGCGAGGCGTGGACGCCGACGTTGCCGTTGGTGTGGCTGGTACTTCCCCTGACGATCACGGTCGTGGTCTCCGCTACCGTGAAGCCGCTCCTGGAAGCCCGCTTTCTGATCGTGGTGGTGCCGGCGCTGGTGCTCCTGGCCGCGTACGGGCTCTGCCGGATCCGCTGGCGGAGCGCTTCCGCGGTGCTGGCGGCGGCCCTGCTCGCGGTGTCCTTCGACGGGCTGAGCATCTGGTACCGCGGCCCGATGCTCGAGGATTGGCGGGCAGCCGTGCCGGCGGCGATCCAGCGGGCCGGACCGAACGGTTCCCTGGTGCTCGATCCGCACCTCGCGCAGTTCGCGGTGCGCTACTACCGTCCCGACGGCGCTCGATACCACCTCTTCGAGCCCCAGTGGTTCCACGGCCAGAAGCCGCAGAGGCTGGTCGAGGTGATCCGCGACCGACAGCGACCCCGCGAGCTGGGACCGCTGTATCAGTTGTGGCGCGACACCAACTACGTCCAGGTCGCCACCGTTCACTTCCAGGGGTTGACCGTCAACACCTACCGCCTGAGGCGATGACGCCCCCGCCGCTCACGCCCTCCCGGGCCGGGCAGTTGCGCATCGCCGTCGCGCTCCGCCGACGTCTCGCCCGGCTGAAGGCCTATGACGAGCTCGATGCAACCGGCCGAGCGGCCTGGCGAGCGGAGCGGCTGGCCGAACTGTGGCGTCATGCCGTGGCGCACTCCAGCCATTACCGGGACCTCGGCGCGCCGGGTCCGAGTTCGCACCGGGTCGATCTCGCCGATCTTCCGGTGCTCGACAAGGCCGATCTCGTCGAGCGCTTCGATGCGTTGGTGACGGTCGACGGATTGCGGCGCACCGATCTGGAGGAACGGTTGGCCGGACGACCGGTCCACGGGAGGTCGGCGGCGGACCGCTACCGGATGGCGGTCTCGAGCGGGAGCTCGGGCTCGCCGGCGATCCTGGCCTTCGATGCACGCGAGTGGGTCGGACTGATCGCGAACGCGGCGCGGGCACGAGCGGCCTCGGGGCCGCGCCTCCCTGGGGTCGTCCGGTCTGCGAAGATCGGATCGCCGTCGCGGTGGCATCTGTCCACCCAGGTGCCGGCCACGCTGGCCGATCCACGCAAACCGTCGCTGAGCCTGAGCGCGACGGACCCGCCCGAGGAAACGGCTGCGGCATTGGGTGCGTGGGCACCGACGATCCTGAGTGCGTATCCATCGGCGTTGCGTCGGCTGCTGGCCGTCGAAGAGGCGGGAGCGCTCGACATCGCGCCGCGCCGGGTGTTCGCCTCGGGTGAGCACCTGGACACCGCCACCCGCGAGAAGGCGCGTGCGGCCTGGGGTGCGGAGATCTTCGATGAGTACGTGGCCACGGAAGTGGGGTTCATCTCGGTGCAGTGCCCGGCGCACGACGGCTACCACGTGCTGGACGACCACGTGCTGGTCGAGGTCGTCGACGAACACGGTGTCCCGTGTGACCCCGGCAACGAGGGCCAGGTGCTCGTCACCGCGTTGCACGCCCGGACGGTGCCGATCATCCGTTACCGCATCGGTGACCGGGCCACCCTGGCCGAAGGCCCGTGCCCGTGCGGCCATGTCGGCCCGCGGCTCGCCTCCATCGCCGGCGCGAACCGCGAGGCTCTCACCTTCCGTGCCCGATCGGACACCGCTGGTGGCGGGGCCGACCCGGCCGCGGGCAACTCGACCGGTGGCGCCGGTCTCGTCGACGTCCACCCGGTCGCGATCACGGCGATCGTCGACGCGCTGCCGGTGGGTTCCTGGATCGTGTACCACGGTCCCGAGCTGATGCGCGTGGCAGTCACCGCGCCGGCGGGCGAATTCGACCCGGTGGAGTTGCGACAACGGTTGAGCAGCGCCCTCGCCGCCGGAGGCGCCCACCCCGATGTCCAGGTCCAGGTG
>CAZEAV010000032.1:3941-12370 GCA_964510215.1 uncultured Iamiaceae bacterium | reverse complement strand
TCGTCGGTGACTGTCGTGGCCCCGAGGCCCACGACATGATCCAGGCGATGCACACGGGCCACAGCGGGTCGATGACCACCGTGCATGCCAACTCGCCCGAGGATGCGCTGGAGCGCCTCGCGGTGCTGGCCGCGACCGCAGGGCACGGCCTGGGTATCGACGTCGCCCGCGCCCAGTTGTCCTCGGCGGTGGACCTCGTCGTCCACCTGCAGCGCGGCGCCGACGGCACCCGCCGCGTGCAGCGGGTCGTCTGCGGAAGCGGGCGCGCGTCATGAAACGTCGCTGGGGCGCCGTGGCGGTCGTGGGCCTTGTCGGTTGGTTCGTCGCGGGCCTTCCGGGAGCACTCGCGCTGGTCGCAGCTCTGTTCCTGGGGCCGGTGATCGCCGAGCGGCGGCGACGACGACGCGAGCGCCGACGGCTGGCCGTCGATCTGGCCGGCGCGCTCGAGACCTCGGCGCGCACGGTGAGAAGCGGCGCGTCGCTGCTGGACGCGCTCGACCAGGGTGCGCACCTGACTCCGGGTCCGGCCGCCGACCGGATCGCCGAGCTGGTCTGGTGGCTGCGTCACGACCACCACGACGATGCGGTCGCCCAGTGGGCGTCGGGTTCCGACGACCCTTCCGTCGCGGTGGTGGCCGCCGTGGTGGGCATGGTCAGCGGCTCGGCCGGCGGCGTGGCCCGAGGTCTCGAAGCAGGTGCGACGGTGTTGCGCGCGCGTGAGCACGCCCGGGCGGAGATCGACGCCGGCAGCACCCAGGCCCGGGCATCGGCGCTGATGCTGGTCGTCGCCCCGATCGTCTTCGCCGTGGGAGCGTTGTGCATCATGCCCGGCTCGCTCACGGGAGTCCGGTCCCAGCCGGTGCTGCTCGCGGCGGTCGCGGTGGGGGTCGCGTTCGAGGCGTGCGGCGCGGTCTGGACCCGCCGGCTTCTCCGGGCGGCCCAGGAGGGCCACCGGTGAGCGTCCGCCGCCGGGCCCGGGCCCGGGCCGTGTCCTTGGCCACCGGTTCGCCCACCGGTGAGGGGTGCGCCGCACGTCCCGATCCCTCCGTCGTCCATGAGCCCGTGCGGGCGACGCCGGTCTCCTCACCGGATGGACCGGTGGTCCGACTGGGTCGGGCGGTGACGCGTGGGCTGCACCGGCTCGGCATCGTGCTGCGGGGAGAGGTCGATGTGGCCACGGCCCGGATCCGCGGGGCGGTGGTGATCGGGGCGGCAGTCCTGGTGCTGGTGTCGCCGACCGTCGCGGTCGTCTTCGCGCTCGTCGGCTGGCACCTGCCCAGTGGGCTCGCCGCCCGGCGGCACCGGAACACCGATCAGGCGCTCCGGGGTGAGGTGCTGCTCGCGGTCGAGCTGTGCGCGGTCAGCGTCCACACCGGTAGCACCGTCATCGAAACGCTCCGGTCGGTCGCCCCGTATCTGCCCGGCGCCCTGGGGGATGCGCTCGCTCGTGCGGTGCAGGCATGTGCACACGGGGCGCTGCTCGATGATCGACTGTCGCTGATCGTCTCGCAGTTGGGGGAACCGGTGGCGCCGTTGGTGGCCATCCTGCGCGCCGCGCACCTGGACGGAGACCCGATCCAGCCGGCGATCGAACGGCTCGCCGACCGGCTGCGAGACGAACGCCGAAGGGCGGTCGAGGTCGAGGTCCGCAAGCTTTCCGTGCGGTTGTTGGTGCCGCTGGTGTGCTGCTCGCTCCCCGGCTTCGTGCTCATCGGAATCGTTCCGCTGACACTGCATGCACTCGGCGGCCTCCACCACTGAGCGGCTCGGGGCACGCGCCCCCTCGGCAAGGAATCGATGCATCAGCAAAACAAGGAGAACTCCCATGTGGATCCTGTTGTGGAACGAATGGAACCGACGCGTGCAGGCCCGGCGTGACGATGGCCAGACCACGGCCGAGTACGCGCTGGTGTTGCTGGCCGCGGCGTCGCTGGCGCTGTTGCTGGTGGCATGGGCGGCCCATTCGGGCAAGATCGGTGAGTTGTTCGACACGGTGTTCGACCATGTGATCGATCAGGTCTGATGCCCCGGGCGACTCGTCCCAGAACTCCTCGGACCCGGCACCCCGGACGCGGCCAGGCGACGGTGGAGTTCGCACTCGTCCTGCCGCTGGTCGCGCTCGTGGCGATCGGCCTGGTCCAGGTGGCAAGGATCACCGCGCTCCAGGTCGCCACCGTCGACGCGGCGCGCGCCGGGGCCCGCGCCGCCGCGGTCGATCCGCGCGAATCGGTCGCCGAAGCCGCGGCCCGAAAGGGGGCTCACGGTTCACCGCGGGTGGTCGACATGCGCCTCACCGGCTCGTCGCCCCGGTCGGTGACCGTGGAGGTCACCGAGGACGTGGCGGTGATGCCGCTGTTCGGTTGGATGACCGTGCAGCTCCACGCGTCGTCCACCATGGCCGTCGAGCACGCGGAGTGAGCCGCCTGACGGCGCTCAGGTCACCGTGTCCAACAGCCCGATCGCGCCGGCTTTGTCCAGCGGTTCGTTCCCGTTGCCGCATTTCGGCGACTGCACGCACGACGGACATCCGTCACTGCAGGGGCACGCCCGGAGCATTTCCCGTGTGGTCGCCAGGTGCTCCTGCGTGGCTGCGAAGCCCAGCTCCGCGATCCCGGCTCCACCGGGGTAGCCGTCGTAGATCGCGATGGTGGCGGCTTCGGTGTCGGGGTGCCAGGGCATCGAGATGCCGCCGACGTCCCAGCGATCGCAGATCGCGAACAGCGGCAGCATGGAGATCGCGGCATGTTCCAATGCGTGCAGCGCGCCGGGCAGGCGCTCGGCCCCGACACCCGCCGCGGCGATCAGTGCCGCGGGAAACACATACAGCACCGCCCGGGTGACGAGCGATTCGGGAGGCAGACTCAGCGGTGAACGTTCGACGATCGTTCCCGTCGCCAGATCCAGACGCGAGAAGCCGGTGACCGTGTGGCGGACCGCGACCGGACCGATGCGGACCGCCAGCGATCGCAGATGGGTCTCGTCATCGGTGCCGAGCAGTTCGAGTTCGGTGGACGAGTCGGCGCGGGTGGTGGTGGCGCCGTCGTCGGGTTCCACCACCGCCCGACCGGTGTCGTAGTCGAGTTCGAGCACCCGGTAGGGCTGGAGCCGGTGGAGATAGGCCGCGCCGGGATACAGGGTGGATGTCGCCCGGGTCGCGTCCACGGTGCCGATGAGCTCTCCGGAGGTGTCGACGATCCGGAACTCCCGACCGGAGCCGGAACGCAGGGAGACGCGGGCCGCGGGATGACCGTGGCCCGCGTACACCGCCCGGGGTCCGCCGTTTCCCTCGGCCGAGGTGACGCGTTGGACCCGCAGGGTGTCCGCGAGCACGCCGCGACGGATGCCGTCGGCGAGATCGTCGCCCCAGTAGCGCTCGTCCGCCGGCACGAGCGGAGCTTCGGCGGCCGCACAGGCCAGTTGGGGGTCGACCACGTCGGGGTTCGACGGGTTGACGACCACCGGCTCGGGTGGACGGGTCACGAGCTCGTTCGGGTGCGCCATGAGGTACTGGTCGAGTTGGTCGTCACCCGCGACGAGGATGGCCAGGGAAGCCTGGCTGCCACGTCCGACGCGGCCGATCTGCTGGCGGAACGAGGAGATCGTGCCCGGAAAGGTGTGGGCGATGCACACATCCAACCCCCCGATGTCGATACCGAGTTCGAGCGCGTTGGTCGCGACCACTCCCAACAGCTTCCCCCCGGCCAGATCCGCTTCGATGCTGCGTCGTTCCGTCGCGAGGTAGCCGGCCCGATAGGCCTGCACCTTCGGCGCCACCTGCGCGGTGAGGCGTCGGCGGATCGCCGCGGTGACGGTCTCGGCGGCATGGCGGCTCCGACAGAACACGATGGTGCGGTACCCCTGGGCGATCGCGACCGCCGCGGCCGATGCGGTGACCTGGTGCGCCGAGAGACGCGTACCGGTGTCCGCGTCGAGCAACGGCGGGTTGACCTGGGCGATGAGTCGTTCGCCGCGGGGGGATCCGTCGTCGTCGACGACGCGCACCGTGTCGAGCCCGGTCAACGTCGATGCCAGGGTCGCCGGATCGGCAACGGTCGCGGAAGCACAGATGAAGACCGGGTCGGCACCGAGGCCGGCACAGATTCGGCGGAGCCGACGCAGCACGTGCGCGACGTGGCCACCGAAGATGCCGCGCAGGGCGTGGGTCTCGTCGAGGATGACATAGCGCAGGCGCCGCAGGAACGTGGCCCATTGACCGTGGCGCGGCAATATGCCGACGTGCAGCATGTCGGGGTTGGTGAACACGACGTTGGCATGGCGCCGCAGGAAGGTCCGTTCGGTGTCGGTTGCATCTCCGTCGTACGCGCCGGCGACGACTCCGGGCAGCCGATGTGCGTCGAGCAGCCGGAGCTGGTCGTGGCCGAGCGCCTTGGTCGGATGCAGGAACAGCGCGGTCGCGGGTCGTGGTCCGGCACACGCGGTGCCGACCGCGGCCTGGGCGACCAGGGACTTGCCCGACGCGGTGCCGGTGGTCACGATGGTGGACTCACCGGCGAAGACCGCGTCGAGTGCCGCACACTGATGGGTCCACAGCTCGTCGACCCCGAGCCGTCGGCGCACGATCACGTCGATCGCGCTTTCGTGGTCGGCGAACCGCGGCGCCCGCCGCGCCTCGAGGTGCCGCTGGACGATCGGGTTCTCGGACACCGGTGCGTGGCCTTTCGCCTCCGCATCGGAGATGAGACGCGCGCCCAGGTCGTCCAGCAGGGGGCCGAAGCGTTCGATTGCAGAATCGGTGGGCACAGAATCGTCCGAGAGTCCCAGGAGATCGTCGGTGGGGGTCCGACCCCCGGAGGTACCTCGCAGGGTAGGCTGCGCCACGGGTCACCGGTGCCGGAGCACAGCCAACATGGAGCTTTCTTTTTCCACCAAATCCGATGGTGCACACACGCTGCTCACGGTGGGCGGTGAGATCGACATCGCCACGGCTCCTCAGCTGCGTACCGAGCTGGTCGAACTCGTCGGCGGCGGTTGTCGGTGGCTGACCATCGACCTGTCACCGGTCGGATTCATCGACTCGACCGGACTTGGGGTGCTCGTGGGTGCCCGTCGTCGGCTCGTCGAAGCGGGTGGCGAGCTGTCGCTGGTCGTCCCCCAGGAGCCTCTGCGCGCGCTGTTCACCGCCACCGGTCTGGGGGAGATCTTCCCCATTTTCGAATCGATCGACGACGTCAGAGAGTTCTGACCCGCCGATGCGCCGTCGCGATGCGGAGACCGTCGTCGAGCTCACCCTTCCGTCGAATGCCCGCTATCTGGCGCTGGTACGCACCGTCGTCGGTGCCGCGGCGACGGTCGTGCCGTCGTTGTCCGACGGGCGGATCGCGGATCTGAAACTGGTCGCCACCGAGTTGTTCACGAACGCCATGGAGGCGAATTGGCGGGTCGCGGAAGCCGGGTCCGAGGGTGGCGCATCGCCCGGCTCGGGCGCGTGCGACGCGGTGACGGTGGCCCCGGTGGTCCTGCGGTGTCGGGTCGAACCCGATTCGGTGGTGCTCACCGTCGCCGATTCGGGGCCCGGGCTGGACGCCTCGGACACGCCGCATCCGCCGGTGCATGATCCCGGTCGACTCGAATTCGAACGGGGCCTGGGAATTCCGCTCATCCAGTACCTCGCCGACAAGGTCGACTATGTGAGCAGCAGCGAGGGGACCCGGGCCACCGCGGTGTTCCGCGACCGCGCCGATTGAGGAGATGAAAGGGCTCTGCAGCCCGCCCCGACACCCACGTGCGCAAGGGATCACCGGCTAGGGTCGCGACCTGGTGTGCCGGGAAGTCTGGTCGGCGATGTGCGAAACGCGTCCCGAGATGTCCCATGACCGATCCGACGACAGCCCCACAGGGCACTTCACCCGGCGAAAGGCCGAGCACGCGTGCCGGGACACTGCGTCGGCTCCTGGCCCGAGACGCTGCACCGGGTATCGCACTGGCCGTGGCAACGGTGGCCGCGCTGTCGTGGGTGAACCTCGGATCCGCCGGCTCCTATGACGGGTTCTGGCAGAGCCACCTGAACCTGGGCTGGGCCGGTCGCCTGGGCGGCATCGATGTGCGGGACGTGGTGAACGACGCCGGCATGGCCGTCTTCTTCTTCGTGATGGGCATGGAGATCAAGTCCGAATGGATCGGAGGCAGCCTCCGCGATCGCCGCTTCGCCCGCCTGCCGATCATCGCCGCGCTGGGCGGCATGGTCGTCCCGGCGCTCTTCTATGTGGCGATCGCGCACTCGACGCCCGCGGCACATGGCTGGGGCATCCCCATGGCGACCGACATCGCGTTCGTCGTCGGGGTGATGGCCCTGCTCGGTCGACGGATACCCCCGCGTATCCGGGTGTTCCTGTTGACGCTCGCGGTGGTGGACGACCTGGGCGCGATCGTGGTCATTGCGACCGCGTACGCCGGCACGATCGAATCGGGTTGGCTGGCGCTGGCAGTTGCCGGGCTCGCGGTCGTCGTGGTGGTGCGCGTGCTGGGGGTTCAACGAATCGCCGTCTTCGCCGTGCTCGCCGCCTTCGTCTGGTACGCGACCTGGCAGTCCGGGGTCCACGCCACCATCGCGGGCGTCGCGCTTGCGTTCGCGACCCCGACGACCGCCGGCGATGCCGGGGCGGCCTGGTCGCCGCTGCGGACGCTGCGCCGACGCCTCGAGCCCTTCTCGAACTTCGTGGTGCTCCCGATCTTCGCCCTGGCGAACGCCGGGGTCGCGCTCGGTGGCGGATTCCACGGTGAGGGGGGTCGCGTCGCGCTCGGGGTGGCGGTGGGACTGGTGGTGGGCAAGTTGGTGGGGGTGACCGGCGCGTCCTGGTGCGCGGTGAAGGCCAGGGTGGCTGCGTTCCCCGAGGGACTCAGGTGGCGTCATTTGGTCGGCGCCGGTTGTCTCGCGGGCATCGGCTTCACGATGTCGCTGTTCATCACCGAGCTCGCGTTCACCACGGGCCCCGCCGCCGAGCTGACCGCCGACGCGAAGCGGGCCATTCTCGGCGCGTCGGTGGTCGCCGGGTGCCTCGGCTCAGCCGTGTTCGTCGTGCTGGGGCGATCGCAGCACTGAATCCCCGGAGGCAGGCCTGGAAGAACTCCGGGCGGTCGGCGCCCACGGTCCTCCACGTCAGGTGGGGCGGAGGGCAGGGGCGGGCAGGGGCGACCGTCAGGCGGGGAGGGGGTCGCGGAGCAGCGGGCAGGTCATGCAATGACCGCCACCACGGCCGCGACCCAGTTCGGCGCCGACGATCTCGATCACCTCGATGCCGGCCTTGCGCAGCAGCGAGTTGGTGTGTGTGTTGCGGTCATAGGCCACCACCACACCCGGTTCGATCGCGACCAGGTTGTTGCCGCTGTCCCACTGTTGGCGTTCGGTGTCGTAGATCGAACCGCCGGTCTCCACGATCCGCAGCGCACCGATACCCAGCGCGTCGGCGACGACCTCGACGAACGGGCGTGTCTCTTCGATCACCTCGATGCCACCGGGAGCGTCACCCGGCACGAGCGTGAAGGGATGGATCCCGTCCACGATCCCGGGGTAGCTGGTGGCCACGTCCCGGTCGGCGAACGTGAACACGGTGTCCAGATGCATGGCCGCGCGCAGCTTGGGCATCCCGGCGACGATGACCTTGTCGGCTCCACCTCGTTCGAAGAGCGCCTTGGCCACCTGCGTGATGCCCTGTCGGGACGTGCGCTCGCTCATGCCGATCAGCACCACGCCGTTGCCGGGCACCAGCACGTCGCCGCCTTCGACGGTCGCCTGCGCCCAGTGCCGCTCGGGGTCGCCCCACCACACGTTTGCTCCGGTGTAGTCGGGGTGGAACTGATAGATCGCCTTCATCAGCAACGTCTCGTCCTGACGGGCCGGCCAGAACAGCGGGTTGAGGCTGACCCCGCCGTAGATCCAGCAGGTCGTGTCCCGGGTGTAGAGCGTGTTGGGAAGGGGCGGCATGAGGTATTCGTGCATGCCGTGCGATTCCCGGGCGAGGGCGAGGTAGCCGGAGCGGAACTCGTCGGGCAGGTCCCGGGTCGACAGGCCGCCTATCAGGAAGCGGGCGAGCTCGGCGTCACCGAGGGACTCGAGAAAAGAGCGGGTGTCGTCGATCAGCCCGACCCCGACCTCGTTCGCGACGATCTTGCGGTCGAGCAGCCAGGCGCGGGCCTCGGGAATCGCCATCGTGGTGGCCAGCTCGTCGTGCAACTCGACGACGTCGACGCCCCGATCGCGCATCTTGTCGACGAAGTCGAAGTGGTCACGCCGGGCTTGTTGCACCCAGAGCACGTCGTCGAACAGCAACTCGTCGCTGTTGGTCGGGGTGAGCCGCTCATGGGCCAGTCCGGGCAGGCATACGAGCACCTTGCGCAGCTTGCCGACCTCGGAGTGGACGCCGTAGTCGGATGCGGTGGTCATGGGATCCTCCCGGGAGCTGGAAAACGTC
>CAZEAV010000032.1:0-3931 GCA_964510215.1 uncultured Iamiaceae bacterium | reverse complement strand
ATCGGTCGGACCGGATGGATCGACCCGGCCGCCCGGCCGGGACGATTCGCCGGCCGGGTCATTCGTCGGGATCGTACGACGCGAAGACGAGTCGGGTCCCACCGGCACCGGTGAGGGTCAGCGTGTCGTGGTCGGCCGAGAACTGCGCGTGCCCGATCAGCTCCAACGCCTCATGGAACGCCGTCTCATCGTCCATTGCTGCGTCCCCACACGCCATCGTCGTCGCGGCGACCTTCGTGATCGTCAATGTGTCGTCGTCCCCGTCGACATCGAAGTCGGCGTGGAAGGAGTTGCACGGCCCGTGCCCGGAGACGGTGCCGTCCGCGTGGAAGTCGAGCGTGGCCGCACCGGCGTCCCCGCCCACCAGGCTCTTCAGTCTCGGTGTACTCGACGCGGCGTCGAGCCGCCAGGCGTGCTCGACCAGATCCACCTCGGTGTTCGGCAGGCCCTGGGTCGCACTGCGGGTGTCGACGTCGGGATTCCACGTGCACGACGCCAGCACGACACCGGCGAGCAGCCATGCCACGACGAGGACATTTCGACGACCTCGACGCCCGAGGGCGTGGCGGACGCTTCCGGACATCAGATCGTGATCCATCCCGCGGCGATGGCGACCACGCCGAGTACGGCCAGTACCGCGGAGACGGCGAAGATCGCCGCTTCGGATGCCGCGAACACCTTGCGGTGCTGTTCCCGCCGTGCCATCGCGAACAGCACCGTGCCCGGCGCATAGATGACGAACGACACCAACATGTAGCGGGGTCCGGCCGCGAACAACAGGAACAGCGTGTAGACTGTCGCGATCGCGGCGAAGATCAGCTCGGCGGTGCGCCGCGAACCGCCCGTGTCATATCCCTCGCCGGTGATCGCGAGACGGAGCGCGTACCCTGCGGCGAGCACGAAGGGAATCAGGCTGAGCGCGCTCGTCATGTTCAGTGCGAAGTCGAACGCGTTCTCCGAGGCCATCGTCACGAACAGCATGATCTGCACCAGGATCGACGAGATGACGAGCGCGCTGGTCGGTGCCTCGTGCACGTTCAGCTTGCGCAGGAACCGGGGCATGTCGTCGTCTTTCGCCGCGACGTACAGCACCTCGGCGGCCATCAGCGACCAGGCCAGGTACGCGCCCAGGACCGACACGATGAGCCCCACGCTGACCAGCACCGCGCCCCATCCCCCGACCGCGGCTTCGAGCACACCTGCCATCGAAGGCTGGCGCATCTGGGCGATCTCCGAGCGGGGCACGATGCCGTACGACACGATCGTCACCGAAGCGAACACTGCCAGCACGCTCAGGAATCCCAGCACGGTCGCGCGGCCGACATCCGCCCGTTTGCGGGCGTAACGCGAATAGACGCTCGCTCCCTCGACCCCGAGGAAGACGAACACCGTCACCAGCATGGTGCCCCGCACCTGGCCGAACAACGAGCCGAGCCCGGCGGCACTGAGGTTGTGGCGCAGCACGTCGAGCTTGAGCGTGAAGATGCACAGCAGGACGAACACGAGGATGGGGATGACCTTGGCCACGGTCACGATGCGGTTCAGGTTCGCGGCCTCCTTGGTGCCCCGCATGATCAGTGCGGCGAACAGCCACACGCCCACCGACGAGACCAGGACCGCGACGAGGGTGTTGCCGTCGCCGAACGCGGGAACGAGCGCGCCGAGCGTCGACATGATGAGGATCCAGTAGGTGGTGTTGCCCACGCACGCGCTCGCCCAGTAGCCGAACGCTGAGAAGAACCCGAGGTATTCGCCGAACCCGGCTTTCGCGTACGCGTAGACGCCCGAGTCGAGTTCGGGTTTGCGTAGTGCCAGAGCCTGGAACACGAATGCGAGCATGAGCATGCCACCGCCCGCGATGGCCCAGGCGATGAGCGCGCCCCAGATGCCCGTCTCGGTGGCGAATCGGCGTGGCAGCGAGAACACCCCGGCGCCGACCATGCCGCCGACCACCATCATGGTCAGGGTCGCGACCGAGACCCGTCCCGCCGCGTCGTTCGCGGTGGCGTCGGCGCCCGCTGCGACCGTCGGATCGCTCATGACGTGGCGTCCGTCGACACGCCGTCAGTTCGCTCGATCTTGAAACCGGTGAACCCGTAGACGACGCTCAGTAGCGGGCTCGCGATGTTGAAGAGGGCATACGGCAGATACGACAGCGTCGACACGCCGAGGACCGCGCCCATGAATGCACCGCACGAGTTCCACGGTACCAGCGGCGAGGTGACCGTGCCGGAGTCCGCGGCGAGTCGGGAGAGGTTGGTGTTCGCCAGGCCGCGTTTGGCGAATTCGGCCCGGTAGACCCGTGAGGGCAGCACCAGGGCGATGTACTGGTCGCCGGCGAACAGGTTCAGCCCGATGCCGGATCCGAACACGGCGAGATACAGCGGCCCGGTCCCGGTGACCTTGGCCACCAACGGGTCGATCAGACGACGGATCAGCCCGAGTTCCTCGAGCAACATGCCGAAAGCCACCGCACCGATGATGATCCACAGGGTCGGCAGCATCGAATCCATCCCCCCGCGCGAGAGCAGGCGGTCGATGTCGCCGATGCCCGAGTTCATCGAGAAGCCGGTGGCCATGGCCTGCCAGATCCCCTTGACCGACCCGAGAATCGGTCCGAGCCAGTTCCCGTCGCCGATGCCGGTCACGAAGTTCTTCATGACCGACGGCTGCAGAATCGCTCCACAGATGCCCGCGAACACCGCAGAAGCGGTCAGGGCGAGCGTGGCCGGGACCTTGCGGATCGAGAGAAGACCGAGCAGCACCAGGGGCAGGAGGTTGAGCGGCGTGATGTGGTAGATCTGGTTCAACTTGGAGAGTTCGATCGAGGTGGCGACCGACGGAGTGGCGGCCGGGCCGGCCACTCCCAGGATCCCGAAGCCGACACAAGCGATGACGAAGGCCGGTACCGACGTCCAGACCTGGGCGCGGATGTGGTCATAGATGTCGGCCTTCACCATCTGGGCGGTGAGGATCGTGGTCTCCGACAGCGGCGAGGTCTTGTCGCCGAGGTACGCGCCCGACACGACGGCCCCCGCCGTGATGGCCGGTGACACGCCGAGCATGTGGGCGACGCCGACCAGGCCGACCCCGATCGTGCCGGCAGTGGTCCACGAGCTGCCGATCGAAAGGGCGATCACGGCGCAGATGAGCGCGGTCGCGAGGTAGTACCAGCTCGGCGAGAGCACCTGGATGCCGTAGTAGACCAGCGTCGGGATCGTGCCGGAGAGGTTCCACGTGCCGATGAGCGCGCCGACGGCAAGCAGGATGAACACCGCGGAGGCAATGGAACCCAGCGCCTGCTGCGTGGCGGCCTCGATGTCGGCCCATTTCCAGCCGTTCTTCATGCCGACGATCGCGGCGACCATGCAGCTCAGGATCAGCGCGACCTGTACCGGCCCGTCCAGTGCATCGAGGCCGTACAGCGCCAGGCTCGACGCAATGAGCGCGACGAGCGCGACCAGGGGGACGATCGCGTCGACCAGCGACGCGGGGCGAACTCCATCGGGAAGTGCGTTCGCTTCGGTGTCGTGGTTCGACCCGCTCACGGGTGGTCCCACGCAGCTCGGTGGGTTGCGGCCGACATACCGGGTACCGGGTCGGCACGGTTCGCCGCCACGTGAGCACCGGCGTCGCGCTCGTATCGCCGAGTCACGCAACGCAACGAAGGGGAAGCCTTACGGAGCGTGAACACACGCGCGAACCCAGCGCGGTTCGGGCGTTTCTACGCCCCCTCCTCCGCCCCGGAACTCCTCAGCGGTAGGGGGCGAGCTCGCGGCGGGCGATCGAGCGCTTGTGAACCTCGTCGGGGCCGTCTGCGAGCCGCAGCGTCCGCAGGCCCGCGTAGAGCCGGGCGAGGGGAAAGTCCTGGGACACTCCGCCGCCGCCGAACGCCTGGATGGCTCGATCGACCACGCGCAGCGCCACGTTG
>CAZEAV010000031.1:0-12395 GCA_964510215.1 uncultured Iamiaceae bacterium | reverse complement strand
CGTCGCCCAGGCCGGGGGGGGAGGCCCGCCAGATCCGGGTGCGCCAGCGCCACCTCCGAGACCGCCAGGCCGTCGCCGGGAAGCATGTTGAGCACCCCGGGCGGCCGCCCGGCCTCCTCCAGCAGAGCGCGGCTTTCGGCCGGCGTGGCGTCGGTGGTGAAATCCAGATCGGCCCCATCGCCCAGGTCACGCCCGCTCAACAGATCCCGAACGACCCCTCCGACCAGGTACAGCCGGTGGCCCGCATCGGCGAAGCGCTTCCCCAGGGGCGCGGCTTCTTCCAGAACCGGGCGGAATCGGGCGGGAATCACGAGGTGCCAGGGTACCGGGGAGGCTCCGGGCAAGTGGACTCGGAATCCTCACGCTCCGAGTGCGGCCCCGATGATCTCCACGGCGGCGCGGGCGTCGTCGCGCACGAGGTGGTAGCAGGGACGCCGCACCGCGAGGTCGCACAGGGTCTGCAGGCCGCGCCGGCCGAGCGCGCCCAGATTGAGCGTGTTCGCCAGCAGCGCGTCGAGGCCGCGGCGCGCATCGAGCCGTTCGATGCCCGCCGGCTCGCCCGGGCGATAGGCGGCGAAGACGACCGCGTCGATCGGCCCGGCGTCGCCGAACACACGGACGGCGTCCGGGCGCACGGCCTCCACGGCGATGGTGGGGTCGTCGGAGACGGCCAACCCGAGCGCCGACCGGGAGGCCGCCGACAGGGTGAGCCGTTTCGGGTAGGCGACCGTGGTCGCCGTTCCCGGTCTCACGCCGATGACCTCGTCGCCGAGATAGTGCCACCCGGCCGTGACCAGGGCCGCGGTGAGCGTGGATTTCCCGGAGTCCTCGGAGCCGGGCAGCAGCACCGTCGCCCCTGCCGGGGACTGCGCGGCGCCCGCGTGCAGGCTGCAACAGCTCCGGGACTGCGCGGCGTAGGGGTTCAGGACCAGTTGCAGACGTTGCAGCAGGAGATCGAAGTCGGGCACGCCCCACTCGTCGTCGCCGATGAGGAGGGCGCCGTAGTCGCCGTTCGTGACGACGTCGAGATGGATCTGGGCGCGGCGCCCCTCCACGCCGGTGCCCAGGTAGGCGTCGATGCGTTCCACCAGCTTCGGGTCCGGGCACCGGAACGCGACGCCCCGATCGATCACGGCATGAGTCTGGCCGGTGAACCACCCGGTGCGCTCGGCCGTCGAGCCGACCAACGGCTCGGGTTCTGCCGGGGTCTCCGTGCGGCCGAGCAGGCCGCGCGCGGTGAGGTCCGCGAGCCCTCGACGCACATCCTCGGCGATGCGTCCGCGTGGCGTGCCGGACGCATCGGCCCAGCCCGCGATCACGGCGTCGAGGTCGCGCCGGTCCTCACAGGCCGCGAGCAGTGCGGCAGCGGACGCATTGAGTTGGTGGGCCACCCCCCTCACCGCGTCGTGGGCGACCCAGATGTCGTCGGATCCGGCGAGGACGACCCCGCCCGACACTCGCGGAAGCCGCGTCATCACCCCGTCCCGGGGCCGCGGGGATGCCGACCCGTCGGGTACTGACCTCTGCTCAAACCCCGACGTCGATGATGACCCGGCCGTTTCCTCCGGCGGTTCCGAGCCCGGCTTTAGCACCGCCCTTCCCGGGCGCGCCCTGGCCGCTGGTGACGGTACCCATCGAGATGATCGATCCACCGGCGCCGAGCGTCGCGGCCGCGGAGCCCGAGCCACCGCCTCCGCCACCGGTCGCCGTGGCGGAGCTGTTCCCGGCCCCGCCACCACCGCCACCGCCACCACCGAACGCGCCACCGCCACCGCCGCCACCGCCGCCGGTCGCGTTGGTGTTGAAGCTGGAGTCGTCGGGCCATGGGGCACCACCGGCGCCACCGTCGTGCTGGTCGCCGGGGGAGCCGTCATGGCCGGTGTCGGTGTCGTCGCCACCTGCACCGACCCCGGTCGTCGTAGCCCCCTGCCCGCCGAACCCTTCGTTCGCCGTGGCCGTCCACGTCTGGCCGCGCCCGCCGTCACCGCCGTCGAGTGACGCGGTCGAGGAAGGGCCGCCACCGCCCGCGCCGCCGGCCGATTCCCCAAAGTCGAGCAAGCCACTGCTGGCCGCCCCTCCGGCACCACCGCCGCCGGGGGCGACCACCTCGATACCGTCCGCGATCAGCGCGCTGGCACCACCCCCGCCGCCACCACCGCCGCCGGTACCGAGCGTCAGGTACCCCGTCTCACCGTCGTGTCCGTCGCCACCCGCGCCGTAACCGGTGCCACCTGCGCCACCGCTCATGTAACTGCTGGCGGCGACTTGGCCACCTTGGGCGACGTAATAGGTGAGCTGGTAGGTGCCGGTGCCGAGCGAGCCGGTGATCTTGGTGGCCGCGCCACCGGCAGCGCCTGCCGAGGTGTTGCTGCCGTTCCCGCCGGCACCGCCACCCCCGATGACCGTGAATGTGGCGGTCCCCTTGATCGGCGTGGTGTGCTTGCCCGGTGTCGTCTCGTCGATGTGTACGTTGGAACCGGCCGCCCAAGCGGGCGCGACGGAACTGCCGAGAATCTCCGGGGCCGCCCACGCGGCTCCGGTTGCGACCGCTCCACCGACGATGAACTTGCGGCGCGGGATGTTCCGCTGGTGGGGAACGTCCTTGGTCATGTCTCCTCCACTCCACGCCACGCCTCGCCGGAACGCTTCCGACTCCCCGCGACGTACTCCGCGCCGATGCTAGCACCGGTTCCTGCGTCGGTGTCGGTGCCGGTGCCGTGGAAGGCCGGGTGACGGGTCAATGGAGCGTCAGGGTGACCCAACCACCACCGCCGTCACTGTTTGCGCCACCTCCGGCCGCGCCGGTAGCCACCGTCGTCGACACCACCGACGAGCTCGAACCGCTCCCCCCGCCACCAGCCGAGAACGCCACTGACGTGCCGTCGCCGCCACCACCACCGTTGGCACCGCCACCACCACCACCGCCACCGTAGGCGGCACTGCCGCCGTTGCCTCCGTCGCCTCCGGACTGGCTCCCGCCGCCACCGCCGGAACCACCCGTGGTCTGGCCGTTCGCTCCCTGGCTGCCACCGTCACCCCCTTTTGCGAATGCACTGCCACCGCCACCGCCACCACCACCGGCGGCGCACACCACGACCCCGCCGGCGACCTCCAACGTGCTGGCACCGCCCCCACCACCGCCGAAGCCGTTGTTGCCGCTCCCCGTCCCCCCGTCGCCCGATCCGCCGTTCGCCGTGTTGTTGGAGCGGCCCGCGCCACCCGGGCCGCCCGCGCCGACACCTGCTTTCCCGCCGGAGCCGACGAACCCGCTGATCGTGCTGCCCATGTAGGTGGAGCCGGTGAGTCTGCCGGTGACCTTGGATCCGGCGCCGCCGGTGCCGCCGTAGGCACTGCCGCCACCTCCGCCACCACCGCTGATCTCGAAATCGACGTCACGATTGGTGGGGAACGTCGGTGCGGTGTACGGGCCAGGCGTGTCCGCGGTGAAAAACGCCGAGCCTGCGGCGTGCGCAACGGGTGTCGTACCAAGAATCGTCGGCGCGGCCCAAGCCGCACCGGTCAGCGCGGCACCACCGAGCAGGAACTTGCGACGGTTGTCGTCCGGCGGACTCTTCGCGCTGTCGGCCATCGTGTCTCCGGGCTATCGTCCTTCGAGCCGTTCCGACACTATCATGGGCCGATCGGCCCAGTCGGCTCTTCGATGACCTCGGCCGGGGATCGGCCGTTCCCGCCAGGGTGGCATCAGACGAGGGACAGGTGAACCCAGCCGTCGGTTCCAGCACCACCGGCGACGCCTCCTGCGTCACCCCCGTTCGCACCGGCGGAGGGCGTGCCGGAGTTTCCGGTGCCCAGGACGGCGGAGCTGGCCGACCCGCCACCGCCACCATCGCCGGCGCGGCTCCCTGCGCTCCCGCCGCCACCGCCGCCACCGCCACCGCCCCAGTAGCCACCGGCACCACCACCGCCACCACCGCCATCCCAACTCCCACTGCCGTTCTTGCCATTCGCGCCTGCCCCGCCGTTGCGCCCACTGCCATCGGAGCCGCTGTTGGTGTGGCTCCGTGATCCACCAGCTCCGGCACTGCTCGTGCCGCCGCCGGCTCCACCCTTGGCGGACCCCCTGCCGCTTGTCGTTCCATTGGCGCCTTTCGCGCCGGGGATCGCTCCGGAGAACGCGGCGGTACTCGCCACCGAGCCCCCGTCGCCCCCGTGCCCGGATCTCCCGGTGTGACCACCGCCACCGCCACCACCACCACCGGCCGCGATGACGAG
The DNA here is from genome assembly GCA_964510215.1 of uncultured Iamiaceae bacterium. Lineage (GTDB taxonomy): Bacteria > Actinomycetota > Acidimicrobiia > Acidimicrobiales > Iamiaceae > JAFDWI01. Next base: position 8,162 of record CAZEAV010000031.1, on the reverse strand, counting down.
GAGCGACGAGTCCGCGAAATTGGACGTGTCCGATATCGCCGACGCGCCGCCGCCACCACCGCCACCGCCGGCCGCGTCTCCGCCCGCAGCGCGACCGTTTCCTGCGTCGGCGCCAGCCCCCACCAGCGAGGCGCCGGCATTGCCGCCGCCGTGGTGATCACCCGTGCCACCTCCCCCCGTTCCGGCTGCACCGACGGCGGCGTACAGCAGGCCTGTGCCCACGGCGATGTCGCCGACCAGTTGCGTGCCTTGGCCACCGGCGCCGCCGTGATGGCTGGAGTTGTCGTCCCCCCCGCCGCCACCGCCACCGCCGGCACCGCTGATCTCATAGTGCACGGCCCGTCCCGAGGGAACTGACACCGACTGGACCTGAGCCGTGTAGGCGTCCAGTGTCAGCAGGCTCGAGCCGCCCGCCCATGCCGGGGCCGCGAAGGTGCTGGCGATCAGCGGCTCGGCGAGCCCTGCGGCGAGTGCACCCGCGCCGAGCGTCTTGAGCGCGGTCCTGCGGTCCACCCCGGGTCGTTCAGCCCGTGCGTCCTGGTCATCTCGGTCCCTCATGATGTCCCCTTCTCGGTCGCCTCTGTTGTAGCACGATAGTCACGCATCGTGATCCTCGACCATCCGTCGCCCGAAGCGACCCGGAGATCGTCGCAAACGGTGGGCGCCACAGTGCCGTGCCCCGCGTCACCGACCAGGAACTTTTTCCGGGCGACCCCGCCAGGTCATCGTTGAATCGGGCCGTGTCGCCTCCCCTCGTCATGACCGTCGTGCGGCCTGATCGCTCCCGAACGAAGTTAGTCTGGCTGAAGTCTGCAACCATCGACAGTGGGTGGCGCCACTTCGCACATGCGGCGTTGCCGACGATGCGAGGAAGTGAGGTAGCGGGTGGGCCCGGAACCTTCATCGATCGAAGAGCCGTCGGATTCCACCGTGCCGTCCGCTGTTTCGGGTTGCGCTCCAGCCGGCCAGGCCACCTGGCCAGCCCCATTGGGGTGGGACCCCCGTCACCGTGACGCCACCCGTCTCGGTGACGTCCGGTTCACGACCGATACCCGCGAGGGCCACGGTCCGTACCGAGCCTTCCGCATCATCGATGATCCGCGGCGCCGGTGCCGACCGATTCGGTCCGGTGACGAACCGCCGTTCGAGCTCGATTCCATCGGCACCGCCATATGGGAGCTGCTCGATGGCTCCAGCGACCTCGGCGTGATTGCCGACGACCTCGCGGACGTCATCGGTGCCGACGCGTACGAACAGCTCGAGGCCATCGTGATCCTGGTCGACCGTCTCGCTGCTCAGGGCGCGATCGTCGCCGACACCTGGAGTGGCGGTGGGCAGCCCGTCCTCGAAGAACTCGAGGTGGACTGCGACTTCCGTTTCACGCCCTTCGCGTACAACCGGAGCCCCGACGGTGTGCACGCCCCGACCAGTCGAGAACTCCTGCTCGCAGCCGAGTCGCCCGACGGGCCCGGCCGGGCCGCGCTGGCCCACCTCGTCGACACGATCCGCACTGCGACAGGTCCGGGCCGCACGGTCTGGGGTGTCAAGCGCTCGGACGGACGCTTCTGCTACGAGTTCTACTGGTATCGGATCCAACCGGACGGACCCGGGTGGTTGGCGAGCGTCGGCGACCGGGTCCACACCGTCTTCGAAGCGCTCGGCTGGCACGTGCCTCGGACGGTCTCGCCGCATGTCTCGATCGCCTCGATCGAAGTGCACGTCGATGAGCACGGCCACATCGAGCCGCCGACGGACATGGACCTTTACGGGCCCTCGGTCAGCGTGCTCGGGAGGCCGACCGACGCCATCTTCGCCGACGACGACTTGACCGAAGGGACCCAGTACTACCACCGCTACGACCTGCCTGAGGACCGGGCACTCCTGGTCGAACGCCTCGACGCCGGCCGATTCGTCACCGACGACGCTCGCGCACTCGCCACCAAGTACTGGCTCTCCCGGATCGACGCCGCCGCGAGATGCGAGAGCGTCTTCTGTACCTACAAGTCCCACGCCGACGGCATCTATCTGGCCCACGTCCATGCCAACGACCTTCAAGCACTCCTCGATGAGTTCGGCTACCCCGACCACCTGCGCGCCTGGTTCGCCGAGCACATCGAGCGGCTCGGCGATCGGTATTTCGACCTCGAGTTCGACTACACCGTCGACGACGGCGATCTCGTCGTCCACAAGACCGGCTTCTTCGGCTCGCTGTAGATGCGAGTCCGCACCGACGAAAGCGAGCTGCCATGACCGACGAGCGTGAACCACCGCCATATCCGTCGAGCGAGCAGCGGCGGGCGCTCCTTCGTGCCGCTGTCGCCCGCGATCCCCAGTCGGGCCGACCGTGGACGGTCGAACGCTCGGCCGATCGCGCCGGTCCGGGCACGCGCCAGTGGACAGCGCCCCAGACCGACTCGGTCGACATCCCGGCCGGCTACGTCGTCCGATTCGTCGCTGTGGGAGGGGGCGGGGCCGCGGGTCACTGGCGGGCCGACGACGGACGGGCCGCAACTCGAGTCACCGGCGCGATCGCTCCCCGCGACCACGCCTGGGTCCTGCACATCCACTGCGCGCAGGGCGGCCAGATCGATCCAGGCTCCTCCGGTGGCGCGCCAGCCCTGGGGGGGCCCGGCGGTTCCGGCTACGTTCCGGGCGGCGACGGTGGCTGGGGTTCGGGCTGGGCCGCTGGTGGCGGGGGCGGCGGGGGCGGCGCAAGTGCCCTGTTCACCGACGACGACACGATCATGATCGTCGCGCCCGGCGGGGGCGGCGGGGGCGGCGGCGTCCCTCGCCTCGGCGACCCCGCGGAAGGGTTCGGTGGCGCCCATTCCGGCGTCGGCCGGATCAGAGACGGCGCCGCCGGCACCGAGGGCGGTGCCGGCGGTGCGGGCGCCGGACTCTCGGCCGCGGGAGGCGACGGCGGCGCCCTGGGTGGGGGGAACGGCAGTTCCGGCACCACCTTTGATGGACGTCGTGGTGGCGGGGGGGGTGGCGGCGGCGGCGGTTGGCCGTCCGGTGGCGGCGGAAGCGGCGGAAGTGGCCTTGACGGCGGTTCGGGCGGTAACGGCGCCCACCGGGCGGCCGGCGCCACGGACGTGACTGTGTCATCCGCTGATGTCGGCCTCGCGATGATCCAGGACCTCACGCCGGGCCACGTTCCGGGCGCTGGTGGCGCCGGCGGGGGGGCACCGTTGTCATCGGCGGAGAGTTCGGAGGGCCTCCACCTGGGCGCGCGGGGAAACGACGGCCTCGTCCACGTCCGCTGGCGCCGATCCGACGGCGTCGACATCGACCCGGCTGTACCTGGAGAGGCGTGAAAGACCGGGTCGCCGTGGTGGGTGCCGGGCCGGCCGGGTCGGTCGCCGCACTCGTGTTGGCTCGTGCGGGCGTTCCGGTCGACCTCATCGACCGGGCATCCTTCCCCCGCGACAAGGCCTGCGGGGATGCCCTCCTCCCCCGGAGCGTCGACGAGCTCTCACTGCTCGGCCTCGACCGCCTCCGGCTGCAGGGTCATGCCGTCGCCCACTGGCAGGTGCTGACCCTCGACGGCGACTCCCTTGTCCGGGACGACCGTCACGCCCACTCGACGGCCTGGATCACCCGACGACACGATTTCGATGCGGCACTGCGCGACGCTGCGGTCGACGCGGGAGCGCGCCCCATCCGGGCACGACTCGACGAACTCGACCCGTCGGAGGACGGCGGTCCCTTGCTGTCGCTGGCCGATGACGAGGGAACCCTCCGCCGAGAACGGTACCGCTTCGTGATCGGCGCCGACGGAGCACGATCCAGAGTCGCACGGAGCGCCGCACTGCTCGCCCCGATCCCGACCGATCGGGCGGTGTCGATCCGCCGCTACGTGCGCTTCGATCGGGTCGTCGATCCGGAGGTCTTCGTGGCGTGGTGGGCACGTCAGGACGATGCCGGGCCGGGCTACAGCTGGGCCCTACCGGTGGACGAGACGTGGTGGAACGTGGGCGTCTACGGATGCGACCCCGGCGCGGGCCGGGGCATGGCGGCACAACTCGACCGGTTCCTGCGCAGGCTGGAGGCGCTGCTCACCTCGCCGGTCGCGGAACGGTCGCCGGTCCTCGGGAGTCTCGTTCGCTACGACTTCGCTCCGGGACGGGTCTCCCGCCCGGGTATCGCGGTCGTCGGTGACGCGGCCGGCCTCACCGAGGCAATGACCGGCGAGGGGATTCATCATGCGCTGATGAGCGGGAGGATCGTCGCCGAGACCATCATCGACACCGGGCTCGATCGTCGCCTCGAAGGGCGGATCGCGGGACGGATGGCGGCCGCATTCGCTGAGCCGATGCGCCGCCAACGGCTTGCGGCGGTTGCCCGCGGACCTCGACCGGAAGGCGGTCGACGTCTCCCGGCGATGGACCTCGGCCGGCCGCTGGGAGGCTTCGCACTCGTAGACGGCGACGGCTTCCGCTGGTCGAACCGAACTACCCGCGGTCGATGGTTCATCCTCCTCGACGTCGATGTGATCGACGTCGGGACGTTCTCACGCCTGGCCGATTTCGCACACCGGCGCGGACCCGACAGCGCCGAGGTACTCGCGGTCACGACCGGGGAGAGTCCGACCGTGGCAAGTGGCTTCCCACCGGTCGGGATCGCACCGGTCGACCCGGTCGCCGACCGGACCCGCCGACCGGCAGTCGGCGTGGTCGATCCCGATGGTGTCGTCCGTCTGGTGGTGGAAGGGAGTCCGCCGACCGTCCGAACAAACGCGGCCTCGGTACTACCCGACGCTTTCCTGCGGATCGTCGACCTCCTCTCCGTACCGGCGGCCGTCTCCCCTTCCGTGCCTCCCACCGACCCGCCCGGACGGGCGAGAGCGGTCGACGCGACGACCCGGCCGTCGGCACGCGCCACCGTCGACCGGTGCACGACTCCCGAGGGTACCCTGATCGCCGGACCGCGCGGCGGTGCTGTCCTGCGCCTGAGCCGCCTCGAGGTTGCGCTGTGGGAATGCTGTGACGGTGCGACCTCGATCGCCGAGCTGGCCGACGACCTGCGTGCCACACTCGGGATCGAGCGTCCTGACGCCCTCGCCCGCCTGATCGACGCGGTCACCTCCTGGCTGGGTGCCGGACTGGTGACGACGGCCCCGGAACAGACCGTGCCCGCGGGCTTCGTCGAGGGTTCCCTCAATTTGGATCGATCCGAGCCGGGCCGGGTCGTCCCCCTCACCGGGCCCTTCGCGACCGATGGGCGACGGGTGGTGTTGATCGACCGGGAGGTCTTCGATCCGACCACCTCATGGGCCCGTTCGTGGCTCGGCCGCTTCGGGTGTGACGTGCTGCCGGCCCCATCAGGTCGCGTGATCCTCGAGAGCGGGTCCGTCCGCCTCTCCGTCCACAGCCCCAACGGCAGTGGAACCGTGTACGACGTCGCCGGGGTCGTGACCCGTGGCGTCGCCGACCGACTCGAGGTCGCCGTCACGCTCGCTCGTCACCTCGACCGCTCGGCCGGACCGCGTTGTGAAACGGCCGTGCACCTGGCTGGTCACCTCCCAGCGTCAGCAGTGCGGGAGGCCGACCGACTGGGCGGCTTCGTTGCCGTCGACCGTCTCCTGACCGGGGCAGACCGGACCCGTGGGCCGCTATCGGGAGTCGCCTGAGAGAAGCGCCGGCACCGCCGTCTCAATGCCGGGATGGCGGAACGTCGAGACGGGGATCGACTCGGCCACGGCACACAGCGTGCCGAGCCCCGGTTCACCCAGCCGCGCCAGGTTCAGCGTGCGGGCGCACAGCGCCGGCAGTGCGTCGAGCGGCGTCAGCACCCGTTTCTCCACGCCGGACGCCTCCGGGTCGTACTGCAGGAGCAGAACCTCGTCCGCTCGGCCTGCCGCGGTGAGTCGGGCAACATCGGGGCGCAATGCCTCGGGGACGAGGTGGGGCTTCGGATCGTCGGTTTCCAGGCCGAGCACCGCGTAGGTCCCGAGGTCGATGCTGATCGGCTTGGGATATCCCACCAACGCAAGGTCTTCGGTGAAGCCGACCGTTTCGTCGGAGTAATAGTCGCACCCCGCTTGTACGCACGCCGCGGTGAGAGTCGATTTGCCGGCGTTCATGTGCCCCAACAGCACCAGATTGCGGCCGTCGGGGGTACGGACCGCGCCCGCGTGGAGGGCGATCACATCGTGGGATCGCACCGCATAGTCGTTGAGCACCGCGGGCAGTTGGAAGAAGAACTGGTCTTCGTCGGTGAAGTGCCAGTCGTTCTCCGTGTACAGATCGAGGGCGCCATCGACCTCGTTGGGTACCAGGTCGAAGAACAGCGTGGGCTCGTCGTCGGTACCCGAACCGAGAAATTCGTCCACCTGCTCGAGAAGGCTCGCGTCGTCGCTGCGGAAGGCGATCCGCTCGGCGAGGACCGGGTGCGACCTGCCGACGACACGCCCACCCGGGTCCCGTGCCGACCCCCCCGGTCGCGGGCGCGCGGTGAACCGGTCGGGTCGGCCGATCAGCCCCGGTGTCCGCAGCGTGTCGAGCGCGTCGAGGACACGGCGTGCCGCCTCTGATCGCTCCGTCTCGGGGAGGTCGCCGACCAGGTCGTCGAGCGACGTGGCGTCGGTGGACAGGAGCCACGCGGCAGCCGCGCTCAGCAGGTGGGCACGACCGGTCACCAGATCGGCGGCCACGGCGCCGTCGCCGAAAGGCTGCACGATGATGCCGTCGCTCACCCGTGGCAGGGAGCGGTCAAGCATCGATGCTGTAGCGGACGTCGGACGTCAAGAGGCGTGGATCAGACCATCGAAGCGTGAATGTACCCATCCGTCCCGCTCGGGCCCGGATCGCCCTGGGTGCCACCTCCTGAACCTGTCGCGGCGGTTGCGTTGTTGCCGGTTCCGACGATCGCCGAGGAACCCGAGCCGCCGCCGGCACCACCGGAGCAGTGGTAGACGTCGAAACAAGGAAAGCCCTCGTACGTCCCGGCACCACCGCCACCACCGCCACCACCGTAGTAACCACCGCCACCACCGCCGGCGCCACCGCCGTACGGTCCTGCGGTCGAGTTGGCTCCTTGTCCACCGGCGCCACCGACGTGGCCGGAGCCATCGGTGCCGTTCGTCGCGCCCGAGTCGTTGTAGCCCTTCGTTCCGCCGCCACCCGGACCGCTCGTTCCGCCCGCGCCACCACCGGTCGCACGCGGCGAGTCACTCGTGCCACCCGGAGCGCCTCCGGCGAGGCCGGACTTGACAGCGGAGAAACTGCCTGTCGCTGAGCCACCACCGGCGCCACCGGTGTTGGCCGCCTCGTGCGAGCCACAACCCCCGCCGCCACCACCACCACCGGCGACCACGAGAATCGACCCGTTCAGTCCGGCCGCGTCCGAGATGACCGACGCCCCACCGCCACCACCACCCCAGGCACCCGAACCGCCGACACCGAATGCGCTATGGCCCTCGGCGCCGCCGGTCGCGCCGGCTCCGTACGCCGACGCACCCGGTCCACCGACCGCGCCGCCGGAACCCGGCCCCCCACCCTGCCCGACGGCCCAGTACATGGTCCAGCCGCCGCCTTGGGGACCGATCTCGCCACTTACTTCGGTACCTGCGCCACCGTCCCCACCGTTGGTCTCGTCATTGCCGCCACCGCCACCGCCGGCGCCGGAGAGGGAGTACTTCACCGTCCGCCCACCGGGGATGGTCACCTTACCCGAGGAGTAGTAGGTGCGGTCGATGAGGTTCGTACCCGCTGCCCAAGCAGGAGCCGCGAAGGTTTCCATGATCAGCGGCTGGGCGAGCGCTGCGCCCGCGGCCCCGACACCGAGGGTTTTGAGCGCGGTGCGACGGTCGATGCCCCTCTTCGAAATGCCGGAGTCGCTGGTGGTGTCTTCTACATCGGTCACGACGGCCCCCTACAAGGATGAATGCGGATGCGAATGCGGGAACAAGTTCGTGAACAGTAGCACGACACCCGGTGCAACCAACAGCGAAACCCGTGATTTTCCGCGCAACAACCGAGTGCTTCGAACTGCACATGCTGCGCCGACCGACGGGTCGACGGACGGTGATTCAGACCAGGGTGGCCTCGATGTAGCCCGGACTTCCTGCCGTACCGTCGTTGCCCCCGACCGTTCCGGTGCCGACACCCCCCGGGCCGCCGGCCGCACCGGCACCGGGCGTCGCGTTGTTCCCACTGCCG
>CAZEAV010000030.1:0-12414 GCA_964510215.1 uncultured Iamiaceae bacterium | reverse complement strand
ACGTGCGCAGCGAGTTCGCGCCGACCCAGTCCAGCAGCGCGAAGTCGTGCACCATCGACACCGCGTCGTGGCCTTTGCCGCGCACCGGGTGGTCCTCGTGCATGCCGAACCCGCGGAACGAGAACGGTTCGCCGTTGATGAGAAAGCGATTGCCGCGCACCTCGACGGTGCGGATGCCGACGGTCACCGGGTAGTCGTCGACCAGATCACCCGCGGCGTCGCGGACGACGAGATCGAGGTCATAGCAGTAGCCCTCGCCCGGACGCCACGGATGCACGTCCGCGACCGTGATGGTGCCCGTCGAGCCGTCAGACCGCCCGACGACCTCGCCGGCGGCGTCACGCAGGGTCGCGGCAACCGTATGGTCGCCGGCGCCGGGCCCGGCGACGTCGACGGTGTAGTCCACGGTGCCGGTCGTGCCGTCCAGGCCGGTGAGAACGGTGACATCGGCGATGTAGCTCGGCGCGGTGGCGGTCAGCCACACCGAGCGGTGGATACCGGCGTAGTTGAAGAAGTCGTGGAAGTAGGTCTGCGCCCGGCCTTCGGGCGTGTCGCGCACGACGCCCGGGGGAATCGTCTGCCAGGTGAGCACGTTGTCCACTGCGACGGTCACCCTGGTGGCACCGCCGGGCGTGACCAGGTCGGTGACGTCGACTTCGAACGGCGTGTAGCCGCCCGAATGGGTGATGACCCCTTCGCCGTCGACGAACACCTCGGCGGCATGGGTCACCGAGGAGAAGTGCAGCACGACCCGACGGCCGGCCCAGCCCCGGGGGACCCGGATCGTGGTTTCGTACCAGACCTCACCGACGTGGTTGCGGTACGCGGCGTCGGGGACGATGTCGTTGTAGCTGGCCGGCACCGGCATGGAAATCGTGTCGTTCCCCAGGCCGTGCTGCCACCCGGCGCGGCGTCCGACGCCGTCGGGATCGAGTCGGAAGCGCCACAGTCCGTCAAGGCACTGTCGTTCCCGTGTGGCGGTGGACCGGACGGCGAGCATGGGATCTCCTCGTGGTGATGGCGTCGTCGTCGGCAATCTAGGCGGGCGCCGCCGCGCCGCCGCCCCCGGTGCTCAGACGAGGCCCCGGGTCGACCATCCGAGGGTCTGGAGTGCGGCACGGATCCGGGCCGGGTCGATCTTGGCGCGGCGGTCCGCGGTCATCAGGCCGTTGATCTCCTGTTGCACGTCCGCGAGTTCGGTCCAGCACCAGCCCACGGCCTCGGGGATGTCCTCCACGGCGCCGACGACGGCGACGAAACGCGCCAGCAGGTCATCCGCGTCGCGAGCTTTGGCGTACTCGAACACGTCACCGGTCGGCGTGTCGAGGGCGAGGCCGACCCCGCCGATCTCCGAGAGCACCAATGGCCCTGCGGTGCCGGGCTCGGGCACACAACCGGGCGCCCAGACGGCGGCGTCGGGCAGCGCTTCGACCATCCAGCGGTCATCGTCGACCAAGTCGTCGGGTGGGTCGACGAACGCCCGCCATCGGTTCAGGGCTTCGTCGATGTCGTCCGCGTCGTCCGAGCCGACGCCGTCGATGGCCGGGCCGCGGTCCCAGCCGCGGGCTTCGATACCGGTCCAACGGGCGGTGAGCCGTGCGGCGTTCTGGTCGTAATCGTGCACGTCGACGACGTCGGTGTCCACGTGCCCCCAACCGGAGTTGTCGACGACGGGCCGCGTGGCGTCCAGGGCGCGGGTGGCCGCGACCAGGCGGCGTACGGCGTCGCGGCGCTCGGGCACCCGGGTCAGGTCCTGCACGCCCCAGGATTCGTTGAACGGCACCCAGGCGACGACGCTCGGGTGGTTGGCGTCCCGACGGATCGCCTCGGTCCATTCGGCGGTCGCATCGGCTTCGAGGTCGCCTTCGACGTGGGCGAGCCAGAACGGCGAGGGCAGCTCCTCCCAGACCACGAGGCCCATCCGGTCGGCGTGGTGGAGCAACCGCGGGTCCGGGATCTTCTGGTGTTTGCGCACCCCGTTGAATCCGGCGTCGCGCACGAAGGTCAGATCCGCGACCAGCGCGTCGTCCGAGGGCGGGGTCATCAGCGTGTGGGGCCAGTAGCCCTGGTCGAGCAACAGCCGCTGGTAGAAGGGTTCGCCGTTCAACAACCAACGATCGCCTTCGATGGTGACGGTCCGGAATCCGACGTGGCCGTACACGGTGTCGACGGCCTCGCCATGGTCGTCCAGCAGTTCGACGCGCAGGTCGTAGAGTGCCGGATCGGCCGGTGACCAGGTGCGGGCACCGGCGAGTCGGCCGCGCAACTCGGTGCCGATGGGTCCCGCGAGCACGAGCGCGTCGTTGCCGATGGTCGCCCGAAGCGTCGCGGCCGCATTGCCGACCACGTCGGCGTCGAGCGCGATCGTGCCGTCCGCCTCGGCGGTCACCCGGTAGGTGTCGACGTGGCTCGGCCCGGTCACCTCGCACCACACCGACTGCCAGATCCCACTCGACGCGGTGTAGTGGACGAAGAACGGAAAAGTCATCGTCTGCTTGCCGCGGAGCTGGTCGGCGCGGTACTCGTCGACCACCCGCACCCGCAGTTCGTGGTTGTCGGCTCCCGGGGTGAGCGCGTCGGTCACGTCGCAGGTGAACGACGTGTGACCACCGCGGTGGCGGCCGACCTCGGCGCCGTCCACCCGCACGGTGGCGGCGAAATCGACCGCGCCGAAGTGCACGAGGACCCGTTCGCCGGGAGCGTTCCCGGGCGGGATGAACCGACGGCGGTAGAACAGCACCTCGTGGTGGGCGTCGTCGTCGATGCCGCTGGCCGCGGACTGGTGGACGAACGGTACGACGATCGTTCTGGTGAACGTCGGCTCGTCGAAGGAGAACTCCCACTCTCCGTCGAGGCCTGTCCAGCGTTCCCGGCGTCGATCCGGGCGGGGATGATCCGACGTTGCGGCGGTGGTCCTTGACGTGATCATGGCCAAATGCTTAGTTGGCGCGCATGAGCGTCGATGTCCGCACCCGGCAGGATGGCACCGCGACCACGGTCGAACCGCATTCGTTCCTCGTCGGGTCGCTGCCGGGGGCGATCGATGAGGCGGCCGACCGGCTCGACCGCTGGGTCGCCCGGCACGAGCTGCCGCCCATGAGCATCGTCGTCGACGACACCGAGGCGGCGACCCTCGCCGTGCAGGCGGGACGCGTGGTCGTACGCCCGGGTCGTGACGTCGACGCCGCAGTCCTCAGGGTGACCGACGAGGAGTTGCGTGACCTGGTGGTGGACCAGGTCACACCGGTCGGATGGATGGCGAGCGGCGCGCTGCGCCTGGAAGGTGCCCGGTTCGGCGATCTGCTCGACTGGTGGCTCGTGCTACGCGCCGCGCTCGACGGTTCGGCCCCGCACGTGTCCGGTGACGTCGACCTGGTCGACGCCCAGGGCGCACCGCTGGACCTGCGGCGCAGCTTTCGCCTCGACGACGACCCCGACGAGATGGCGCAGTTCCTGCACGCGGCGGGGTATCTGCACATGAGCGGCGTGTTCACCGAGCAGGAGATGGCAACGATCTCAGCAGACATGGACCGGGCCGCGCCCGGCTACTTCCAGGGGGACGGCCGCTCGTGGTGGGCCAGGTTGCACGACGGCACCGATGCGCTGGTGCGCATGCAGCAATTCGAAGCCGAGTCCCTCGCAGCAGCATCGCTCATCGCGGACGACCGCCTGACCCGACTCGGCCGGCTCACCGGCGACGGGCACGAGCCGCCCACCGGGGTGGAGGCGCTGTTCAAACCGATCGGCGTCGCCGAGGGCATCTCGGACATCCCCTGGCACAAGGACTGTTCGCTGGGCCGCCACAGCTATATGTGCTCACGCATGACCGTGGGCGTCTCGGTGACCGGCGCCGATGAGAATTCCGGTCAGCTCGCCGTCGTCGCGGGTTCGCACCGGGCGCTGGTGTGGCCTGCGCCGGAGGTCCAGCCGGGGATCGACCTGCCGGTCGTCCCGTTGGCGACCGCCACCGGCGACTGCACGGTGCATCTTTCCTGCACGCTGCATCAGGCCCAGCCACCCGTGGACCGCCCCCGACGGGTGCTCTACACCGACCTGTCGCTGCCCGAACTCGACGGGGCCGCCGCGGCAGCCGGTGCCGCCAGGCTGCGCGCGATCCGGGAAGCCGCCCCGGTGACGGTCTCCCAGCCGGCCTCGACCATCGGGGTCTGACGCCGACGCTCCGTCAGACACGGCACCGCTGGGCACCCTCCGGTATTGGGACCCGAGCCTGTGGCCGAGTTCGTGGTGTGCACCCCGGGCTGCGGGTCAGGCCGTCACGACGTGGTGGCCGGGTTTCAGGGTCGTCTCATTGCCACCCGGGAGCTGCACCTGCGCGGTCGTTCCCGCGGGCACATCCACGGTGAAGGTCATCGTGATGCCGTCCAGCGTCCAGTGCACCGCGATTCGGCCGTATGGCGCGTCGTGGTGGGCTCGCGCCCAGGTGATCCCGCCGCCGGGTCGGGGCGCCACCCGGAACCGTCGGAAGCCGGGCTCGAGGAGCTGCAGCCCGGCGACGTAGCGGTGCAGGAACGAGATCACCGCTCCTTTGCCATAGTGGTTCAGCGATGCGTGGGGAACGCCGTCGGCATCGACGCCGCCCCATTCCTCCCAGATGGTGCTGGCGCCCCGGTCGACCATCACCAGCCACGACGGTTCGGTGTCACAGCACAACAGCTCGTAGGCGACGTCGAGCCGGCCATGGTCGGCGAGCACTGGCAGCAGGAACGGTGTGGCGAGAAATCCGGTGGTGAGGTGGGTGTCCGCGTCGCGGATTCGTTGGACCAACCGGTCGACCACGGCAGACTCGAGTTCGGGTGGCACCAAGCCGAAGGCCAACGCCCGGACGTAGGTCGCCTGGGAGTCCGGCGTGATCGTGCCGTCATCTTCGAGGAATTCGGTGCGCCACGCGTCGGCGACCTCGGCGGCCAGCTCGGCGTAGCGTGCCGTGTCGTCGGGCTTGTCGAGCAGCGTCGCCAGATCCGCGAGTTCGCGGGCCGAGCGGTGCAGGAACGCGGTGGCGACCGCGCCGGGATCGGTCCGGAGCACCTTGGCGATGGCCTCGTCCAGTGTCTCGCCACCTTCGAGCCATTCCCCGAAGTGCCAACCGGTGTCCCAGAGATACCGTTCGTGGGGGAGCGGTTCCGCCGCGCGTTCGATGCGGGTGTCGTTGCGCCCTTGGGCGGCGGCCCGGGCGGCGTGGTCGACCCAGCGCTTCGCTGCCGGGTAGGCCTCGGCGACGAGGTCGGTGTCGCCGGTCAGGCGGTGCTGAACCCAGGGCACGTGCACGGCGGCGTCGCCCCAGCCCGACGAGCCCTCGGTGCCGGTCCAGAACACGGGTGGCCGGTCGTCGCCGGGATGTGACTCGGGCACGAGGTTGGTGACCGTGCCATCCGCTCGCTGTTCCGCTGCGAGGTCTCGCAGCCACTTTCGGTTGAAGCCTTCCACGTCGTAGAGGAACCCGGCGGTGGGCACGAACAGTTGCCAATCGCCGGTCCATCCGGCACGTTCCCGGGTCGGACAGTCGGTGGGGATGTCGCATGCGTTGTCCCGGAAGCTCCATTCGGCCATCGCATGCAGCGTGCTCAGGCGCTCCTCGGAGCAGGTGAACCCGCCGATCCGCCGCAGGTCGGTGTGGACGACGACGGCGACGAGGTCGTCCCCGGTCAACTCGCCGAGGTCGCCTTCGACGCGCACGTACTGGAATCCCTTGGTGGAGTGGCGTGGCTCGAAGGCGTCACCGCTGCCGTCGGAGGTCACCGTGTCGGTCTGGAACGGCAGGTCGAGGAAGGTCGAGATGTTCTCGACCCGGAGGTGCTCCTGGGTGACGTCGCCGGTTGCGTCGAGCCACTCGCCGTAGGTGAGGGTGACCTCGGTGCCCGTGGGCCCGAGTCGTTCCAGGCGCACCCAACCGTTCAGGTTCTGGCCGAAGTCGACGACCCACCGGTTCGGTGCGAGTGCGGTGACCGACACGGGCCGGATCTGGTCGATGCGACGGACCGGTGGCGCGCACGGCGTGACGAGTCGGTCGTAGCCGTGGTCTTCGACGCGCACCGGCGCCCAGTTGTCGTCGGGCTCCCAGCCCCGGCGGCGGCGCTGGTCGTGGACCTCGCCGGCGATCAGGTCGGCCGCGAGGATGTGACTGGGCGCCGATCGCCACGACGCGTCCGTGCCGAACACGAGATGATCGCCCTCGGGACCGGTGACCTCGAGCTGGGCGAGCAGCGCGGTGATGGTGCCGTAGTCGTCGACGCGTCGGGCGACGCTGTTCTGGCCCCGCCACCAGCCGTCGCTGAGCAGCGCGCCGAGGTGGTTGGTGCCTTCGACGACGAGCTCGGTCACGTCGAAGGTCTGCACCTGCAGACGTGACCGGTACGCCGTCCAACCCGGGGTCAGTTCCTCGTCGCCCACGCGGGTGCCGTTGCAGTACGCCTCGTACAGCCCGTGCGCCGTGACGTGCAGCACGGCCGAGGCCACCGGCCCGGGAATGGTGACGGTGCCGGCGAGCTGGTAGGCGGGCCGGCGGCGTTCGGGCAGGTCCTCGGCCTCGACGGGCGCGATCCACGCGGCCTGCCAGACGATCGGGGACGCGTCGATGGGTCGATTCATCGGACCATCTTCGCGTCGATGCTGCGGCACCTGGGTCGGCGTTGCCCGGAAAGGGTCGTTCACTCGCGCACGACGTCCCCGGCGGCCTTGTCGTCGCGCAGCCCGCGGTAGACGGGGTGGCGCAGGTGGCCGGTCGTGGTCCACTCGCCGAAGGCGACCTCCACGACGACGGCGGGATCGACCCAGTGGATCTCGTCGTTGCCGGGCACGTCGTCGGCGAAGGGAGAGGTCGCCCGGGACGCTTCGGCGAGGCGCGTCACGAGTCGGGCGCGCGCCGCCCGGTCGAAGCCCGTGCCCACCTTGCCCGCGTAGCGCAGGCCGCCGGGCTCGTGGTAGCCGACGAGCAGCGCACCGAGTTCGCCGTTGCGAGCCCCCTGCCCGACGGTCCAGCCGCCGACCACGAACTCCTGGGCCGAGCCGTGCTTGAACTTGCGCCAGGCGTCCGAGCGCACGCCTGGCCGGTAGGGCGCGTCGCGCTGCTTGGCGACCACGCCTTCGAGACCGCTGGCCCGGGTGGCGTCCAACATGGCGTCCAGCGTCGTGTCGCGCCACGCCGGTGGGGTGCGCCACGTGGCCCCGTCGAGTTCGAGTGCTTCGAGGATGCAGCGCCGTTCGTCGTAGGCGAGCCCGACCAGCGGTGTGCCGTCGAGCTCGAGCAGGTCGAAGAGCACGTAGGTGACGGGCACGTCGCGCACGAGACGGGCGATCACGGCCGGGTCCCGCTGGTGCATGCGGGGTTGCAGCGCTTCGAAGCTGGGGCGGCCGTGGGCGGTCGCGATGAGTTCCCCGTCGACGACGGCCTGGTCCGTGCCACTGGCCGCGGCGAGCGGGGCGATCTCGGGGTAGGCGAGGGTGATGTTGTTGCCGTTGCGGCTCGTGAGGCGGAGCCGGTCGTCGTCGAGGTGGCCGATCGCCCGAACGCCGTCCCATTTGCCTTCGTACGCCCAGGCGTCGCCGCTCACCGGCCGGCGGCCCCGCGCCGCCAGCATCGGCGCCACCACACGGGGCAGGGTGCTCGCAACCGGAGGCGACGAGGCGCGCGAACCAGTGGCCATGGCTTCGACACTTCTCAGGAGCGGTCCGGGCAAACCGCGGCCGCATGCGGGGCCCGCCACCGCCGGCGGTTTGTGGGCGCGGCGGCGGGGAAGTCGACCCGGTGAACGGACGAAAGGACCGCTGCCATGCCGAGCGCCGCTTGGTCGGGGACGATCAGCTTCGGTCTGGTCACCATCCCCGTGAAGTTGTACGGCGCGACCGTCGACACCCGCGTGCACTACCACCGCATCGACACGCGCACCGGGTCGCGGATCCGGATGCGCAAGGTGTCCGAGGCCGACGACGAACCGGTGCCCGATGAGGCGATCGGTTCGGCTTACCAGGCGGCTTCGGGCGAACTCGTGGTGCTCGAGCGCGACGAGTTGGCGGCGCTGAGCCCGAAACGGTCCAAGACCATCGAGATCGAACAGTTCGTGGCGTTGTCCGACATCGACCCCCTCGCGTACGACACCGCCTATGAGGTGGTTCCCGACAAGTCGGTCATCAAGCCCTATGCCCTGTTGTGTCGGGCGTTGGCCGAGACCGACCGGGTGGCGATCGCCCAGTTCGTGATGCGGACCGTGCAGCACCTGGCCGCGATCCGTCCCGTCGGCGGGTTCTTGACCCTGTCGACGATGCACTACGCGGACGAGCTGCGCGACGCCGACAGCTTCGAGGAGCTCCGTGACGTCGCCGACGCCGAGGTCGGCGAGCGCGAGCTCGAGGTGGCCGAGCAGCTCATCGACTCGATGGCCGCGATGTTCGACCATGCGGCGTTCCGGGACTCCTACACCGACGAGGTGCGCGAGCTGATCGAATCGAAAGCCTCGGGCGCGGTCGACGTGTTCCCCTCCGAGGCACCGGCCGAGTCCGGCGATGCCGAGGTGGTCGATCTGATGGCGGCGCTCGAGGCGAGCGTCGAGCGTGCCAAAGATGGCGACACACGCCGCCGTCGATCGTCAGGACACGGGCGTGGGTCTTCGTCGGGCAAGTCCGAGTCACATCGGAAGAAGGCGGACAAATCCCGGGCTGGTCCGAGGTCGTCGGCCGAGCGCGAACGGAAGTCGTCGTGAATGGCGGGGCGACGGTCGATCGGCGGGCGCTACGCCACATCGGACGATTGCCGCGTCGTCACACGGAAAGCTCGGCCTCGATGTCCCGGATGCGGCGTGGGCGCACGGGTCGTCTCCGCCGGGGTTCGCCGATAGGGTGCGGGTCGTCGCGGGTGGGGCGGCTGGACCTCGACCGCTAGGAACTGGAGGACCGTGATGCGCTCCACCCGCAGGAGTGGCCTGGTGTTTTTCGTGATGATCGCGGCTCTTGCCGTGGCCGGATGCAGTTCGGGTACCGACGAGGCATCTCCGTCGACGACCGCAGCGATGGCATCGTCCACGTCGACGAGCGCATCGGGCGGGTCGAGCTCCCCGGGCCCTTCCGCGACCACCTCCGCCTCTCCGACGGTCGATGGATTCTGCGACGCGGCCCGTCAGATCACCACCGAGGTCGGCGACGACCCATTGGAAATCGATGAACACCGCAAGACCCGGGAGGGCTTCGACGGGTTCGGCAGCAGACTGGTGACATTGGACGGTCTGTTCCAGACGATGGCCGCTCAGGCGCCGGATGCCATCCGGGGAGACGTGAAGACCTTTGCCGATGCGGTGCACGGGTTCACCGGCGACGCCAAGTCGGCGAGTTCGGCCGATGAACTCGTCTCGAAGTCACGGGCTTTCGATTCGGGCGCACTCGGCCAGGCCGGAGACCGGATCGAGGATTACGTGGAAGCCACCTGCCACGTCGATCTGGATCTCGACTGAGCCGACGGACGGTACCTGGGGCTCGATCGGCACTCGGTCGATCGGCTCTGGCAGGGCCGGCGGCGATGGCCGCGTCGGACGGGCGGCTGATCTAGGGTCGCGAGCCTGACGGTCCGCCAGGTGCAAGGGGAGTCGGTCGTGCGGTTCGGTATGCAGTTGCCGGTGCAGGCGCAGTCGACGATCTTCGCGGAGAGCTGGGAAGTCGACGCCGGCCGGGATGAACTGGCGGCCATCGCGGTTGTTTGTGACCGGGCCGGGTTCGAGTACATCGGTGTGTGCGACCATGTGGCGATCCCGGCGGACAAAGCCGACGCGATGGGCACCGTCTGGTACGACACGATCGCCACGTTGGGTTGGCTGGCAGGTGTGACCGGCCGGGTACGGCTGCTCAGCCACGTGTACGTGCCCGCGCTGCGGCACCCGTTGGCGACGGCGAAGGCGTTCGGGACGCTCGACGAGCTCAGCGGCGGCCGGGTGATCCTGGGTGTGGGCGCGGGACATGTCGCCGACGAATTCGCGCTGCTCGGCGTGGACTTCGCCGAACGCGGTCGCCTCACCGACGCGGCCGTCGACGGCATCCGGGCTGCGTTCGGCGACGAGTTCGCATGGGTCGACGAGCATCTTGGTGCGTTCGGGCAACGGCCCCGTCCGGTGCAGCCCGGCGGGCCGCCGATCTGGATCGGGGGTTCCTCACCGGCGGCGTTGCGTCGGGCGGCCGACCGGGGCGACGGTTGGCTGCCCCAGGGGACCGCCAAGTCCGAGATGCCGGCGGCCATCGCCCAGATCACCGAGCGGCGAGCCGCTGCCGGCCGGACGGATGCGTTCGCGATCGGCGCAATCGCCCGGCCGATGTTCCTCGGCGACCCGGGGTCGGATTGGGATCTGGGCCGGGCCACGCTGGTCGGCGATGCCGAACGGATTCGGGCCGAGGTCGCCGACTACGAAGCGATGGGCGTGGACGTGCTCCAGGTGCGTTTCCGCAGCCGGAGCGTGGCCGAATACGTCGAACAGGTCGAACGGTTCGCCGACGAGGTCATGGCATGACCCGGGCGGGCGTCACCGATCACGATGCAAGGAGCCCACGATGACCCAGGACGTCGGCAGCGGCCGGTCCGACGAGCGCCCGGTGCGCCTCGGCGGCGCGCTGGTCACGATCGTCGACCCGCACCGGGGTCACGAGGTGGCCTACAACCGCTGGTACGAGCGGGACCATTTCTATGCGGGTTGCATGATCGGCAACTGGAACATCTCCGGTGCCCGGTTCGTGGCGACCCGGGACCTGAAGGCGCTGCGCTACCCGGCCGATTCCCCGATCATTCCCGACCCCGGGGCCGGGTCGTATCTCTCGGTGTACTGGATCCTGGCCGGCAGGTTCGGCGAGTGGATGCAGTGGGCGACCGCGCAGGTGAAATGGCTGCACGAGCACGGTCGCATGTTCGCGGAGCGGGACCACGTCCACACGCTGATGTACGCATTCCGGACCGAGTACGAACAGCCCGACGGGGTGCCGGTGGAGTTGGCGCTGGATCACCGCTCGCCGTATGTGGTGCTGGTGATCGGTCGCCCCGCTGAAGGGGTGTCGCTCGACGCGATCGACGCGTGGTTCGCCGGCCGGGACCTGCCCGGTGCGGTCGGCGCCGAGCTCACGCCGCTGCCGTTGCCGTCAGAGGTCGCCGAGGGGGTGCAGGCCAAGTCCGAGGCCGATCACTTCTGCCAGCTCTGGTTCGTCGACGACGAGCTCGCCGGCGTGTGGGGTGACCGGTTCGCCTCCCTCGGTGACGACTTCGTCGCGGCGGGCCTGGGCGACCTGGTACTGGTCGCGCCGTTCCGGGCGACGATCCCGGGCACCGACACCTACACCGACCAGCTCTGGTAGCCGGGCAATCCTCCGTCTCGGACCACACGACGCCGGCCCTTCTCACTGCGGCCCTTTTCACCCCGAAATCTGGCGTGACCTGCCGCGGTGAGCGGCTTTTCGTTCCACAGTTCCCGGGGCTCACGAGCAGCTAATCTGCCCGGATGGCCGAGGCACTCCGACCGTTCTTCACCTTCCAGGGCGGGGTGGGGCCCGCCGCGCTCGAGTTCTACGCGGAAACGTTCTCCGACTTCGCGCTGCTCAGCGACCAACGCTATGGCCCCGACGGGCCCGGCCCCGAGGGCACGATCATGGTGGCGACGTTCCGGGTCGCGGGCACCGAGGTGAGTTGTTCGGATTCGCCGATCGAGCACGACTGGGGGTTCACACCGGCGGTGTCGTTGTGGGTCGAGGCAGCCGACGAGGCCGAGCTGGAGCAGCTCTTCGGCGCGCTCTCGGTCGGCGGCAACGTCTACATGCCGCTGGGAGACTACGGCTTTTCCACCCGGTTCGGGTGGGTCGGTGACCCGTTCGGGGTCACCTGGCAGCTCAACCTGGCCTGACGCGCCCCTCGACCGAGTCGACAACCTGGGGTTGACGCCGAGCAATCGACAACCTAGGGTTGTCGCCATGGCATCCACCTCCACCACCCCGATCGTCGGCGACCTCCGTCTCGACGACCTCATCGCCGCGATCACCAAGGTCCACGACGACCCCCTCGACCAGCTCGTCGACGCCGTCCTGGCCGGGGAGCACCTCGGCGAGGTCGCCGACCACCTCATCGGACACTTCGTCGACCAGGCCCGGCGGTCGGGGGCATCCTGGACCGAGATCGGCCGCAGCATGGGGGTCACCAAGCAGGCGGCGCGCAAACGCTTCCTCCCGGCGGACCCCGGATCGAGCTGGAACGCGGACGGCGGCTTCGAGCGCTTCACGCCGCGGGCCCGCAACGTGATCGTCGCGGCCCACAACCTGGCCGGCGATGCCGGTGTCGCCGAGATCGTGCCCGCACACCTGCTGCTCGGCCTGCTGGACGACCACACGTCGATCGCCTGCACGGTGCTCGACGCGTTGGGGGCGCCCAGCCCCCAGGTGCGTGGT
>CAZEAV010000029.1:0-12586 GCA_964510215.1 uncultured Iamiaceae bacterium | reverse complement strand
TACCGGCGCGCGGCGAGGGCGAACGGCGGCGAGCCCGACGCGGGCCGGCGGCTGCTCGCCTGGGCGCACGCCGCAGGGTTCACGGATGTCCAGGTGTCGACCAGTACGTGGACCTTCGCCGATGAATCGTCGCGCGCCTGGTGGGGCGGCATGTGGGCGGAGCGGATCCTGCACTCGGCGATCGCCGGCCAGCTCACCGACGCCGGCAGGGCGACGCGCAGCGAGTTGGAGGCGATCTCCGCGGCATGGCTTCGTTGGGCGGAGGACCCGGATGGTGTGCTGTTGATTCCGCACGTGGAGGTGCTGGGGCGGGGCGGTTAGTCGGCGCTTCCGGTTTCAGAGTGCGTTGATGCGGTCGTGGAGTTGTCCGGAGCGAATCAGCGATCGCAAGACGTAGTTGCCCGGGTTCAGGAACCCCAGGGCCGCGCCGTGCAAGTGCTCGGGCCTGCCGTTGCTCGCCTCGACCGGCAGCCGCAGTATCGATGCAGGCGAGTACCTCACCGCGCCTGTTCCACAGACTTCAGCCCAACTGGGCCAGCTCGCCGAATCCTTTCGGCAAACCGGCACGGAAGCTGCGCAGGGCCTGGTTCATCACCTCTTAGGCGTTGTTCAGGTCGAGCTCGCCTTAGGCGGCGATGAGTGATAAAAAAACGGCGGAGGTGTCTTCGACGGCGGTGTACGCGCAGTCGAAGAAGGCGGCGTAAAGCTTCGCGTCCTAGCGGGCAGTCGACAAAGTGGTCCTGGTCAGCAGCACAGGCCGGATGACGTAGAGCGGATCGTCGGCTCTACCACTGTGCCCGCAGGTGTCCTGCTGGACCCGCTCAAGGCAGACGGTGACCCTTTCGGCCGCGAGGTGGACGACGCGGAAGGGGGCCATCACAATCGTCGCCGCCGGTGGCGACTCGGCGGTGGCTCGGTAGCCGGCGAAGCCACCCGGGGAGACCGCCTCGCCGCCGTCGATGATCACCGGGGTGCAGGCATCGATCCAATCAGAGATCGCTGCCGCCGAATGGCCCAGCATCATGTCGAGCAGCTGGCCGGGCTCGCTGCCGGTGATCACCGGTATCAGGTCGACGATGATCGACACGGATGACGGGCCGCCGTGGCTGCGGCGAAGTTTCCATTTGTGTTCGTCGACGCTCAGGTAAAGGCCGAGCTGTCGGGCTACCGCAGAGAACGGTCAGTGTGCCGGTGACGAGGCGATGGAAGGATTCAGCGGGCGTAGCAGGTTGTAATGGCCCGTGGGCCTGCGACCTGGCCGAATCTACATCGGTAAGTACCGACCTCGCAGTCGGTGCTAGCACCGATCAGCCGCGGTACCCAGACCCACAGGCGGGCCGGGTGAGCGCTATTGGGCCGACCAGCAGCTCCGTCCGCACACGGTCGACCTGATCGCGTAGCAGACCTTCCTTCCTGGGGCCCGGGCATGTGTCGTCAGTGGCGACCAGGCGGCATTCGATGAACGTGGCCGCCTCGCGATCACCGCGTTCGTGATTGCCACGCCGAGTTCGAGGGACTGCCCAGGCTTTGCTTGACACCTGACCTATGAGGAATTCCTTGCTGGAAGGATGTTGACCATGCCTAAGCCCTACCCCCAGGGGTTTCGGGACGATGTCGTGGCCGTTGCCCGCAAGCGCGAGGCCCCGTTGAAGCAGATCGCGAAGGACTTCGGGATCTCCGAGGGCTGCTTGTCGACCTGGTTGAAGAAGGCCGACGTCGAGGACGGAAACCGCCCCGGCGTCACCGATCAGCAGGCCGCTGAGCATCGCGAGCTCAAGAAGCGAAACCGGCTGCTGGAGCAGGAGAACGAGGTCCTGCGCCGAGCAGCGGCGTATCTGTCGCAGGCAAACTTGCCGGGAAAATAGTCTTCCCGCTCGTCCGTGAGGTGGCCGCGACCGGCGCCCGCATCAGGGTGCCGGTCGCGGTGGCGTGCCGGGTGCTGAAAATCAGCAGACAGGCGTATTACCAGTGGCTCGCCGAGCCGTTCAGTCAGCGCCATTGGGACGACGCGCACGCGATCAACGCGCTGCGTGAGCTTCACGAGGACGACCCCACTCTGGGTTATCGATTCCTGACCGACGAGCTCGCTGACGTGGGCATCTCTGCCTCTGAGAACCGCGTCTGGCGGCTCTGCTCGGCGGCGGGCGTGTTCGCCTCGCACCACCGGAGGCGGGCCAAGGCACGCAAGCCTGGCCCGCCAGTGCGCGATGATCTCCTGGCGTTCGTCGACCGACATGGACAGTCGCGTCACGACTTCACAGCCGCCAGGCCGGATGAGAAGTGGCTGACTGACATCACCGAACATCGGACCGGTGAAGGAATGCTGTACCTGTGCGCGGTCAAGGACTGCTACTCGGGGCGAATCGTGGGCTACGCGATCGACTCTCGGATGAAGTCCGCTCTTGCCGCCTCAGCGATCCGCAATGCGATCCCCCAACGCGACCCGGCCGGCACGGTCTGCCACTCGGATCGAGGCAGTCAATTTCGTTCCAAGAGGGTCCAGCGGCTCTTGGCTTGAAAGGTTCGATGGGCCGCGTCGGATCGTCGGGCGATAACGCTGCCATGGAGAGCTTTTTCTCGTTGCTGCAGAAAAACGTCCTGGACACCCGCCGTTGGGAGACCCGCGACGATCTGCGCCTGGCGATCGTGACCTGGATCGAGACCAAGTACAACCGCCGACGCCGCCAGAGGCGACTCGGCAAACTCAGCCCGGTCGCGTTTGAGACAATCTACGCAGCCGCACACGCGGCCTGACGATCACTAACCCCGAGTGTCAACCAAACTCTGGGCAGTCCCCACGAAACAGCTTCAAGGTCACACTCGATGAGTGAACTACCCCAAACGGGTTGCTACTGTCCACGCTCCCAACTGCGCAGGGCCTCCGCAGCCCGTAGTCGTTCACCGCCCGTCAGCGATCCTAACCGTCGAACAAACCCGTCCTCGTCGACAAAAACTTCCACAACAACCTCGTCCGAGGTAGCAATTGTGATGAGCGAGTCGAAGGATTCAACCGAGGCGTCAGCTGGCACCTGCACACGGTGCTCGACCGGCCATCCCATCGCTCGCGAGACTTTGATGCGTAATTCAACCTTTTGAGCATCCGCTGCCATCTGGTACTTCGAAACTAGATCAGGCAGCAGGGCACCCTGATACGCAATCTCGACACCGTCGACCTTAAGCGCGGTGCGCCGAGCGTTGACAACGAACTGCGCTTCTCCGATCATCGCGGATCCGCCGAAGGCGACTCGGACCGCCCATGCTGCGGTCAAGTCGTCTAACTCGAGCGAACGCAACTCAGTCGACTCTCGTGAAAGGCCGCGGAGCCGGCCAGCCAGAGTAGCTGCCACGACCCGAGTTAAGTCGTCAGCGCCTGTCTCATCGTCCGGCCAGTCAAGCAGTTGGTCGAGTTCCTGACGCAGGAGTACGAGTAGCAGAGCTTTGGCACTGACTAGAGCACGAGCCGACGGGCGGAACGGCTCGAAGTCGGCCTCCACGTTAACGATCGAGCGGACACGGTATAGATTCCGAGCCATGTCGTCAGGTATGTCGTCGGTCAAGCATGCCGCGCGGACGTGGCTCTCTACCGCGTCAAGCACCTCGTTCGGACTCCATGCCTCGCTCACGTCTCGGTCGCCAAGGACGTCGTACGCTGCCCTGAAGCCTACATAGTCGGGCTGTGCGCGGTCGGGCCCCGGACGAGCGTCGGGGTCGGCGTGATCGTCAAGATCGAACCAACGGAACCATGCGGGCACGCTCACCGCAGCTGGCAGCCCGGTGGCGCCGACCACCGCCGCCGCGATCGCAAGTTGCTCGCCGGATGTGACTGATGCGATCGCGGCGTTGACAGCTCCGCGGATCCGATCGATTCTGCGCCAGTCGATAGCAGGTGCCTGGCTCGGAGGGTCGAGGGTGGTCCTATCGAATGCTTCTGACTGGAAAAGTTCTGGCGTAACACGAAGGAGTTCGTCGTGCGGATGAACGTTGCTGTACACGCGGGCTCGGTGCTCACGCAGGTCGTGTTCAGAGGGAAAATGAACCGCGACAGCCTTTGAGAGGGCGAGCGCAGGAACATATGCGACCGAGGCGTCCGCCCGGGCCATGCCGAGTACGTCGATTGGGAACTCAATCAGCACTGGCGCCCCTGCACCTTCCTCGCTAGTCACTGCTTCGATCAGTGCGGAGGTCGGTACATCTCGGAGGAGCGGAACCCAGCCGGGCGTCTGCTGCAGGAGGTCCGCGTAATATTTATGGAACGACTCGCGTGGCGCAACGAGCCGAGAACTCAATACGCCATTAAGGTTCATCCGGTTGGTCAGGAAGTAGACCGACGGCACGGGAGGGGTGGGCTCGCAGTCGGACACGGCCCCGGTCGCCTTCTCGGATAGCTCGTTAGCACCATCTCGAACCGTTACGGACTCGGACGGCTCGCGCGCAAGGCCGTGTTCCTTTGGTGTCGACGACTCCGCAGACCTGTTGGCAGGCAGAGCTGCCACCGTCAGCGTGGTCGCGTCCGTCGAAGAGTCCGTCTGGTCGCCACGCTCACAAGCACTCAAGTCCACACACGCGTCGATGGATGCGCCCCTGACGTCAGTATCGGGTTGGTTTTCCTCGTCATCACTCGGACAATCGAGTGGAAGCTGATTGCCCTCGGTCACAGTTCACGCACCAGGCCTTTCACGTCGCTGAGGATCGGGGGAAAGGCTCCTCTCCCGCTGTATGACAGATGCAGTTCATCCCGGGCACGAGACATCACTACATAGAACAACATTCTCGTGGCCGCCGACGTTGGGTCAGCGGAGTGCTGCTGCAACTCGGGCACGAAAAGCGTGTCGAACTCTAGACCCTTGAGTGAACGGAAGTTCACAATAGTGACGGCGGGGGCTTCGAAGTCAAGCGTTTTGTGCTGTTTGT
This sequence comes from uncultured Iamiaceae bacterium, assembly GCA_964510215.1. Classification (GTDB taxonomy): domain Bacteria; phylum Actinomycetota; class Acidimicrobiia; order Acidimicrobiales; family Iamiaceae; genus JAFDWI01. The sequence continues at coordinate 7,675 of CAZEAV010000029.1, read as the reverse complement.
TTCCCGAAACGTACATTTGCACCGGCACCGGCACCTTCCGTTGTTCAAGAAGACGAAGGATTCGATACTGCATCTGCTTGTTCTCGCAGGCAATACCAATTGACAAGTTACTACGCGACTTGACGTATCGAGCGACGAAGTCCGCCAAATCTGCGTCCGAGCCGAAGCGACGCAAGGTCGGCTTCTCACCGTGACGCGTCGGTAAATCCGGGATACCTGTGGAGGTCCCCGAATAGAACTTGGCTGCCACGGCGGCGATCTCGGCCGTGTTGCGGTAGTTCCGCTTCAGCTCGAGTTTCCCATCAGCGTTGATTGCCCTAGCTATCTCATCGAGCGTCGTGTTTTCGTTTGACAGCTGCTGGTTCTCGTCAGCGAAGACGGTAATGTTCTTTGCAAAGTAGCGTGTGAGCCGGAAAAAGCCGAGCGACAGGTCCTGACCCTCGTCGACGAGAAGGTCGACAAGAGTGTCACAGTCCGGTGGCGACGCAAAGAACTGACTCGTCATCTCAGCCCAGTTATGCGAGTAGGAATTCCCCTCCAGCATCGGCGGACGCTGCTTGAAGTGTTCGCGCCAGAAACGCCAAATCCAGCTGTGAAACGTCCGCACGAAACCAGCTACATCGATGGCCTCGGCCGCCTGCGCGGTGTACTGCTGCAGCACGTTGTTATACATGAGGATGGCAGGTTCACGGTCGTCGAAGGTAAGCACCTGAGCTCGGTAGAGGGCCATGACCGACTTGCCCGTTCCGGGTGGGCCCGAGACGAGATAGTTCCCGTCAAGGTCCAGGTTGTAGATGAGGTCTTGCTCTTTTGAGAGGTCCTCGAAAGCTGGCAACCTCACGAGATCCCTCGAATTCCTTCGCCAGCTGCTTCGACGGCTGCGTCGAGCACCTCTTGGAAAAACCCGGGCACGTTTTTATTCCCCACGACGAGGACCCGGTCGAGGAGGTAGTTTCCACTTTCGCAACTCGTTTCGGAAACCAAGGTACAAGCGTGGCATGCCGCAAGGTTGAGACTTGCGAATGTCGAGGCAAGATTCTCGTTGCAGAGCGGATCGGACGAACACCACATTGCATCCTGAAGCGCCTCCAGAATAGTGCCTTGCAACTGTGGTGGCTCGCCTTGGCGCACCAGTCCGCCCAGCGTGCCTTCCGAGTCTCCGGCGGCGGTGTAGATCAGAATTCCTGCCTGCTTCGAAGCTCCACTTGACTCTGCCTCACTCCGGGCGTAGATCCGCTCACGGAGACTGGTGGCGGCATAGCCGGATTCGAACGCAAGACGACGAATCAAAAGGTGCGCGAACGTGTGCAGAAGGACATACCGAGGAGCCAGAGTCGGACCGGTCCGCTCACGCAGTCGCGGCTCCATGAACGACGCATTGAGTCGCTTCTCTAACTCAAGTATCCGATCCCGGACCGCACCCTGTTCCTCCCATACGGCCAGCCGGCCCTCGTCCAGCGACAGGAAAACACCCTCGCCACGCACATCGATGGCCGGCAGCCAGTTGACTTTGCTCTTGCGATGGAGTGATGCTGGCACCAACTTGTCGCGGCCCGCCGGAGTGACCCGGTGGAAGCCTTCTAGAGCTCGCACTTCACGCAGGCGGTCTGCCAGTACTACCTTGTCGACGCGGTCAATCAGCAGCGAGGTGACCCTCGTCGTGGTCGTCTGTGCCAGTTCGACGTGTCGCGTGCGGAAGTGCGGATCGTCAGAATTCTCGAGATCCGTCAGGAATGCCGCCCATTCCTCTCCCAGGAGATCACCCGGAGTTGCCTCGACCGTGGTGGCCTTGCCGGCTTCACGCTGCTTCTCGTCACGGACCAAGCCTTTGACGTACTCCGGCGTGACGTCGTGCTCGTCGACGAGAGTCTTGACCATCATGTCGAACATCGGTGCGTCCTCATTGACGCCCAGCAAGGGTCGGAAGAAATCATTCGACTTGACCGCAAGGGCCCTCTCACTCTGAGAGTCCGCCCGTGAGGCGTTCGGGATCTCGATCGATGAGTGCACCAACGGGAAGTAGACGTTCGAGGCGCCCCGCTGGACTGCTAGTGGCACCTCTTCACAGTCCACACGCTCATCCCATCGCTGCCACGGCTGCCGTCCGTTGCAGGTCACCCCAATCGACTTGAGCGATCCCTTACTGGTGATGCCCATCAGGTTCCGTCGGCTGTGGCAACTGCGGCAGTGGACTTGAAGCGTGTCAAGACCGCCCGCTCCCCTGCCCGAGACGGACTCGAAAAACAGGTTCTCTTTCTGACACTGCCGAGCTTCGGGGCTGGTATTGCGTGAGTGCGCCCATCGCTTCCAGTCCAGATCGTCCATGTGCCCGCTGGGGCAAATCTGAATCCAGCGCATTGGCACCAATTGTTTCTTGCCCGGGCAACTCCCGCATGTCGGCGCCCTATCCGATATCTCGAGTCCCCGTGTCCAGCGCGTCATGCGCCGACACTTCTGACAGAACAGCCACGCCGGGAAGCGTGCGTACGGCACTCCTGCAGACGGAGCCGCCCAAGAGTTGCTGGCGACGGCCGGCGCGGCCCGGAACTCCGAGACACCGAGGACAGCGGCCAGTCGATCACTCTGGATCCGTTCACCGCGCGGACCCCAGCGGACGGTGTCACATGCCACAAGCGACTCACCCTGGAGGTCGAATATGGCACCGACACCGAACGGGACGATCGTCTGCGACTGCCGAATCTTGCGCTGCATCATTTCCCCTTGGCTGCTGTGCCACCGCTGGAAGCTACCTCGACGAGCGATTCCATGTCGACGTTACGCATGGATCCGAGGGTCGGCCAACCCTCAGACTTATCGTTGAACTGACGAATCAGGTTGATTTGTCCCTTACCGTTGGGCCTGTAGTAGAGCGTTTTGCCTTCCTCATCGGCTCGTTCGGCACGCGCGGACCAGTCCTCGATGAATAGATCGAGGTATTGCTTGGCGCCTCGCTTCTCCCGTGGTTCGACGCGTTGGACTACTTCAACGAGTTCGTTAGCCATGCTTTCGATCTCGGATCTTCGTTCCAGAATCTTGCCGGCACTTCCGTCCGAATTCATGCCGAGGCGATGCCGAGCAAGAATAACAAGCGCGGCGTGCAGTGCGCGATCACGAGACGGCGGGGAAAACGGCGTCACGCTTGTCGGCTCGACGTGGCGATAGAGTGCCGCGTGGAAGGCTCGGAAGTTCTCGTAATGCGAGCGATCGCGTGGCTTGGTCGAACGGAACAGTCCGAAGACCAGTCCCGGCGCCTTCGAGCGACCCACACGGCTAGTCGCCTGGATGTACTCAGCAGTCGCCTTTGGTTGACCGTTCACGAGCATCAGGCCAAGCCGCGGCACGTCAACACCAACCGATAACATGTTGGTGCTGGCGAGAAAGTCGATCACTGAGCCGCTGGATACCGGCAGATTTAGGCGCTCCAACAGGCGCGGCTGCATGGCACGTGGCACGGACGACGACAGTTCTTCTACATCGTATTCGCGGCGAGGCCGACCAACGACAAGACTGCCAAGCCTGGTGTTGATGTCGTCACGCGCAATGGTGACGGTGCGACCTAGCTCGCGGAGCGAGCTATGATACGCCACAACCGTCCAGTACGCGTCTTGAGTATCCCCTGTCAGCTCAAGATCTACTGGTGCCTGGAGAAGCGCAGCGCCAGTGTGCACCACGGCAGTGTCAGAGGTGTGGCCCTGCGCCATCAGGCCAACGTAGAGCCGCCCAGGGGCCTCCTCGTCCACACGAGCGAAGTAGGAATCTTCAGCGTCCATCCCCGAGGGGGGGAATACATCTACCGGACGCCCGAACAGGCCCTTGACCTGCTCGGATGCGCGCCGGATGGTCGCTGTACTCGAGATCACCTTGGGGGGCCGGCGCTCGACCTCGCACAATAGATTGATCGCGGCCTCATACAGACCGACAGTCGTGCCCAGCGGGCCAGTCAGCAGGTGAAGCTCATCCTGGATGATCAGAGTCGGTGGACGCTTTCCTCTGCTGCGTCCGAACAACACTCCCGACGCAGGCACCCATGCCAATTGGGCGAATTTATCTACAGTCCCTAGCAGGAATGTCGGCGGCGCGTCGTATAGCCCATCGTCGATCACTTGCACCGGTATCTGCTCGTGGAATTCACACTTCGCCGATGGACAGTTGAACGCGAACGTGCAATCCGTCGAGGTTATCCCGTAGTGAGCGTCGTCCTCGTGGTGTTCGCGCGGCACGATCTCCGTGCCACACCAAGGACACCGGTCAAGGAGAAAACGTTCGTCCGTCTCCCCTGCCTCCCGCATCTCCTCAAAGTCCGCATGCGCTTTTGCGTAACGATTCGGAGTTGTCGAACTGCCAACCCAGAGTCCCACCGAGATCGGCTCTACGCCCAGATCCGAGCGCCGTCGTCGAACGTATTCGCAGGCAGCGATGGTCGAGGCAGTACGTTTGAACTGGTCGGCGGTCAGCAGCGACAGCGTATACCGACTCACAACAGCCGTGCCCCCGCCAGCCTCGCCGAATATCATCCGACGACGAAAGATCTCGAACGCCGCGACGAGCAGGTACGCCTCGGTCTTGCCTCCGCCAGTGGGAAACCAGATCAAATCTACGACTTCGCGATCTTCGTGCTCGTCGTCGACCAGACCACGCAAAGTCGTCAAGAAGAAGCCAAGCTGGAACGGTCGCCAACTCGCACCTTCGTCGTAGTCCGTCGGCATGTCCGCGGCCTCCGCAAGAGGGCGGCGAGAACCGGCCAGGTCCTTCTGGCTGTGGCGCATCTGAATGAGCATGGCGCGGTTCGCCAGGCGGAAAGCTTGCAATACCTCTGGATGGTCCGTGAAAACTTCGACCCCATCTCGCATGCGCTCCAAGGCACGCTCCAGGCCCAGAATAATCGTGCCAGCGGCAACTCGAAAACGATCGTCGAGCCCGGCCGCCTTCAACTTTACCCTTTTGATCCACTCCTCGTACGGATCGATGAACGCGTTGAGCTCGTCTCTAAGGACATCCGCCGAAATCGCCTCGTCGGCCAGCCAGGATACGTCCAACGCCTGCGCAGCATTGCCCTCAGCACTCACCCGAGGCACAACATGCGATGGCATCACCTCGGTGCGCACCGAGGTGACGACACCATCGATAGTTGACCACTCAGGAGAGCAGCCATGCCCAATCGCGTAGACCTTGGCATTTCGGTGGGTCAGACGAAGCACATCCTCCTCGGGGTCATGGGAAGCCAGTGCAACGCTTGGGTACTCGAGTACTTCGAACCCGGCGGGAACTGCCACGTCAAACTCGACTTGCATGAGCATCTCGTCCCAATGCCGCTCAGGTCGCTCGTCATCGGCTTTGCGCGCGTTGACCAATGTGACCGTGACAAGCGAACCATGCGGATAATCACGCCAGCGAACGTGCACCTCCGCCTTGTCACCCCACACTTTCGCGGGCTCCCTGTCCGTGGCGCGGACTTTGATTGTGGCCTCATCCAGCTGGCGACGACGCCAGATATTCGATGAGCCTTTGATCCTGTGGCGAGGATCCTCCCCCTCGGGTACTTCGGTCGCGCTGCCTTGAACCGGTATTTCATCGAGCGCTTTCTCGGCGGAGGCACCGCTGAGAGTCTCATACTCTGCAGCGCGAGCACGAACGATGAGTTCCGGCGCGGTCGTAAAGAACGACAGCCCTTGAGAGGCTGGCAGGAAGTCATTGGCTGCCGAGACAGGATCGTCGCTGAACCGACTTTCCTCGCCAGTGTCGGTAGCTGAGGGCTCTTCGTGTTTTTCGCCTTCTGTCTCGACATACCCCTCGAAGGCGGTCTGCCGAGGGACTAATATGCCCATAAGGTAACGACGGTTTGGCGGATCGAACACGATCTCCGACGGGCCATCGAAGGGCCCGACAAGCTGTCGCCTGACGTAGGCCACAAAGTCATTTCTTGTCCGAGTGGAGTCGGTCATTGAGCTGCCTTCTTATACGCATCCATCGCACCCTCGTGGTGCTGCTTGAACAGATCGACGAGCTGCTTCTTGACGTGTGGAGAGGTAGCTACCCAAAGTCCGGCCCTCGGCCGGCTCAGGGCGACGTAGAGGAGATCCAGTTCCGTCTCTGTAGCGACAGAGTCGATGTCGATCACGCAGACAAAGCGGTTCTCCATCCCCTTTATATCCAACGCTGATGACCACGTCATGCCATCGCCGGGCCACGCAGAAGCTACAAGTGGCGACATCTGCTTGAGTCTTCCCCTGCGAGCAGCACGAAGCCCCTTGGCGACTGAAGTCCCCCAGTCACCACGTACCGAAACGATCGTGATGTACTCGGGAGCTACTTCTTGCTCTGCGAGAGCACTCAGTTGTTTCTCCAGTGCAGCCAGCTCCGATTGCTGGTCGTCGACCGCAACGAAAACGACCTCGGGGCCGGTGCCAGCGGTTGCCACCCCGGTGTCGGCGCCGGTGTAGGCCCGCGCTTGGAATGCAATCTCGCGAGTATTACGGCAATTGAGCTTCAAAGTCGCCTTTACCGGTCCGAACGACTGCACGTAATTAAGAGCGTCCGGGTCGAAGTCGCCGTAGAGGTGGGCCTGACTATTCTTGTCCAGGAGCATCGTCCAACGACCATCGGACCAGCCACCGACCACTGTCCACTCCAAGTCCTCCAATATGTCGAAAGTCATGAGGTCCTGAGCCTCGTCGACCACCAGAACGTCGTACGGTGTGACACCTCCCAGCCTCGATACAGGCCTTACATCCACTGCTGTCCCCTCCAGCGTTCGGGCGACGAACGCCGCCAACACCTCGCTGCGGCATGTGAACAGAACCCGCTGATTGAGCAGGGCCTGCCGCCGTGCTACCTCAGCTGCGAGGAAGGTCTTGCCAGTGCCAGCACCTCCGCTGCAGATGACCCTAGGCTCATCACTGATGAGGTCGAGCCTGGCAAATTGCTCGTCGGTCAGCCGAACCATCGCCGCGTCGAGCAGGCTCGCTCGCGCGTCGAGAAGCGGCGAACGGTCGAACGACGGGCGCAGAACCTGCATAAGTCTGGCCTGAAACCCCTTGTCGATTGGCAACTTATTGCCCTGTCTACCAAGCCAGTACTTGATGGCTCGGTCGATCACCTTCCCTAGGCTGCGGTTAAACGGCCCTCTCCCGCAGTAAGCCTCGTCCTCCCATTCGAAGCTGCTGGCAAGATCGACGTCTGGCGTTATAACGAGGTAGCCGAACGCCACATCGTCGATCTCGGACCCCACACGCTCTTTGAGGCGCTCTCGCAACGCGTACATCGCGGTCTGAACCTGCTTGAACGGGCCTTCACGCGATGTTCGTCGATGGCCGGCTCGATCACTGTATGTCCAGACACCATCGCTGCAGGCGACCTGCCCGCCCTTTACTTCGACCGCGATGACAAGATCATCGAGCAGTAGCACGAAATCGACCTCAGCCGTCAGCTTGTACTCGTGTCGCGGGAGGTTGAGTGAGTGCAGCGCCACGCCAGAGACTTCGCTGGCTGAGAGGGCCTCGAAGACCCGTCGCTCTGAAGTGGTCACCCACTCGGCACCGAGTTCTGCTGGCACCATCTTCATAAATCGCTCCTCGACCTGTGTGGCATGCGACTCTGCCAGAATTATCAGACCTTGAGCCTCAGGGCCCCGGAAAGGTCTGATTGCGGGCGTGTGACCTCGGGATTCGCGGCGATG